>DASQTM010000366.1:0-3201 GCA_035641875.1 Microvirga sp.
GATTCTCGCTTTCGCCGAGCTGGGGCTCATTGAGCATAGGCTTCTCTCTTCTGCAGGGCAGGTGCAATCTGCCACATTCAATATCACACAATTCCCCAAAAACGCACGGTCCAGATTTGACAGATGTGGATATTGATACCAAACTCGGCCTCGCATCGCCTTAAACAAATAAAGCCAGAGGATGTCAGATGCCTAGTTTCGCGACATGGTCTAAATGCGCCGGGGCCGCCCTGGCCGCGAGCCTCTTCCTCCTTTCCCCATCCGCATCCGCGCAGCCCGAGTCCAAGGATCCCATCAAGCTCACCATCAACGACTGGTCGGGCCAGATCATCTCGACCAAGATCATGGGCTCCGTCCTCAAGTCGGCCGGCTACAACGTGGAATACGTGCAGGCCGATTACCTGGCGCAACTGACCGGCCTGCAATCCGGCGACCTCACCGCCGCCATGGAGATCTGGGCGACCACCGGGCGCGAGGCTCTGGAGGCCGCAGTCGCCACCGGCAAGGTCGTCAACATGGGCGAAACCGGCATGCTGTCGAAGGAGGAATGGTGGGTCCCCCATTACATGCTGGCGAAGTGCCCGGGCCTGCCCGACTGGAAGGCGCTGAACGGATGCGCCAAGCAATTCTCCACGGTCGAGACCGCGCCCAAAGGGCGTTATCTCGGCGGCCCGGTCACCTGGGGCGGCTTCGACGAGGAGCGCGTGAAGAATCTGCCCATGGACTTCGAGGTTGTGCACGCCGGCACGGATGCGGCTTTGTTCGCAGAGCTTGAGGCGGCTTACGCCAAGGAGCAGCCCATCGTGCTCTGGGTCTATGCGCCCCATTGGGTGCCGATCAAGTATAAGGGTGAGTGGATCAAGTTCCCGCCCTATACGGCGGAGTGCTATTCCAGCGGGAAGTATAACTGCGCCAAGCCCGAAGGCCCGATCTGGAAGGCGGCCTGGGTGGGCATGGCCAAGAAATGGCCCAAGGCGGCGGAGGCCGTGAAGGCTTTCCGGATCAGCAACGAGGACATGGGCAAGCTCGTCGAGCGGGTGGACGTGAAGGGCGAAGACCTCGACGCGGTAGTGGCTGACTGGGTTTCGTCCAACAAGAACACCTGGGGCAAATGGCTGATGTAAGGTCCCGGGGCGCCTTCATTGGCCGATGAGAGCGCCTCTTTCATGTGTCTCAGAGTTCAAGCCACAGGCGCGATGGAGCAGAGGTATGATGGCGCCGATCATCGCCTGCAGGAATCTCTGGAAATTCTACGGCGCGACCCGTGACGGCGATGATTCTGCCGCAGGCCTGGCGGCCCTGAAGGACGCCACCTTCGACATCTTTCCCGGCGAATGCTTCGTGATCATGGGCCTGTCCGGATCGGGCAAATCCACTCTGGTGCGCTGCATCACCCGCCTCATCGAGCCGAGCCGCGGGCAGGTCGTCATCGAGGGAATCGACGTGACCGCGGCCTCGGCTTCGGAGCTCACGGATATCCGCCGCCGCTTCATGGGGATGGTGTTCCAGCACTTCGCCCTGCTTCCCCACCTGACCGTGCTGGACAACGTGGCGTTTCCCCTGTCGATCCGTGGCGTGGGTCTCGATGAACGACGCAGGCGGGCAGGGGAGCTCCTATCCCTGGTCGGTCTCTCCGGCCGGGAGGGGCATTATCCCAGGGAGCTTTCGGGAGGGCAGCAGCAGCGCGTCGGCATCGCGCGGGCGCTCGCCACGGACCCGCCAATCCTGTTCATGGACGAGCCGTTCTCCTCCCTCGATCCTCTCCTGCGGCGGGAGCTGCAGAACGAGTTCGCCGGCCTGCGCGAGCGGCTGCGCAAGACCATCGTGTTCATCACCCATGACTTCGACGAAGCCATCCGGCTGGCCGACCGCATCGCCATCATGCGCGACGGCAAGATCCTGGAAATTGGAACGGCGGAGGATCTCATTATCCGCTCCCGGCACCCCTACGTGAGGGAATTCACCAAGCACGCCGACCGCAAGAACGTGATCAAGGCCCGATCCCTCGCGCGGCCGGCGGATCCGGCGAAGCCTCCGGCCATCACGGTGGATGGGGGGCAACTCGTGTCGGAAATCGCATCCGAGGTCATGTCCGCAGGGTCTCCCGTGGGCGTCGCCGAGGACGGCAGGCTCCTGGGCCTCATTGCGCCGTCCGACGTGCTGTCGATCCTCAAGGGCGACGAGTTCCGCCGGGAGGGATCCCATTGATCGCTGCCAAGATCGCTCATCAGCCGCCTCCCGTCGCCCTGGCGCGGCAGAAGCTGGTCTGGCTCCTCGTGATCGCTCTGGCGGCTTCAGGCTTCTTCCTCGATTCCACGCTCAAGACCTATCCGTCCGGCCTGACCCTTCCGTTCGCCGATTGGGTCCGCGGCGTCGTCGCCTGGCTGGTTCGAGACGAGCCGCAGATCCCGGGCCTGCCGTCCGTCAAGGCGGCCTTCCGGGCCGTCGCGTCGGTGTTCGATCTCCTGCTCGGGTTCTGCCGCAATCTCCTGTCGTCCGGCTTCCGGTTCACCCAAGGCGCGGCAGCGCCTGATCTGCCGCCCGTACCCTGGTTCCTCACCATCGCGCTTCTCACCGCGACCGGCTACAGACTCGGCGGGCGGGGCCTGGCGCTGCTTACGTTCATCGGCCTGTTCTTCATCGCAGCCACCGGCAACTGGGCGTCCGCGATGCTCACGCTGGCGTCGGTGATCGTGGCCGCGGCCGTGGCCGTCCTCATCGGCCTGCTTCTGGGCATTCAGGCCTACCGGCACCCGAGGTTCGACCGGGCCCTGGCGCCGGTGCTCGACCTGATGCAGACCGTGCCGGTCTTCGCCTACCTCATTCCCGTTCTGATGCTCGTCGGCTTCGGCTCGGCGGCTGGTCTGGTCGCCACCATCATCTACGCCACGCCGCCGATGATCCGGAACGTGGTGCTCGGTCTGCGGCGCGTGCCGGCGGAGACCGGAGAGTTCGGGCGCATCGTCGGATGCACCCCGTTCCAGTTCACCTGGCTGGTGATGGTGCCGTCCGCGCTGCCGGCCATCATGGTCGGCGTGAACCAGGTCATCATGATGTCCCTCAACATGGTGATCATCGCCTCGATGATCGGAGCCGGCGGGCTCGGCTACGACGTGCTCACGGCTCTGCGGCGTCTCGACATCGGGACAGGGCTTGAGGCGGGCGTCGCCATCGTGGCCCTCGCGATCATCCTGGACCGCC
>DASQTM010000367.1:0-5075 GCA_035641875.1 Microvirga sp.
GAGCCTGAGGGATGCGTTCAGGGCCTCGGGGTCCTCGATCAGATGCAGGAAGGCTATCAGCCGCAGCCGCGCGAGCGGGGTCATCTGCTCGAGTACATGGGTCAAGGTTCGGGAGAGGCATTCTGCCGCCTCCTCCTGGGCGAAGGAAGCCACGGGACAGTTCCGGTCAGGCAGCGACATGGGGCACCCGGTCGAGAATCGGCAACAGGCGGCCGCTCCGCACGAGGCTGGCGCCGCGCAGCCCCGCGAGTTTGCGGATATGGTCCAGGCTCTCCTGCGAAACCCGAATGGCCGCGGCGACGCAGGGCTGCCCTTCGACCATGGTGGGCAGCCCGAGAGGGCGAACCTTGAAGCCCGCCTGCTGCCAGCGCGGCAGCCACCACATTTCGACGACGGCGGTGAGCTCGGTGATGCCTTCGTCGAGGCAGAATTCCTGGATGGCGGCCAGCAGCCGGCAATCGGTCCGCCCGGTGCGCCTTTCCCGGACAACGAAGTACCGCGTCCATTCGAACACGTCGGCAGCTTTGGGAATGCCGCGCCTCGCCATATGGGCGAAGACGTCGCTGATCATGTGGGGCAGGAGGGTGGGGTAAAGCCGCTGCCCTCCCACGACCCGCTCCCGGTCGATGGCCAGGAGATAGACGGCGTGGTCATTGTCGTAACGGTCGATCTCCAGTCCGTCCGGGCGGTACAAATCCTTCCAGCCGCGCTCCTCCACGAAGATCTCGTGCCGCAAGCGGAAGTATTGCTGCAGCTCGTTGCCATATAGATGTCTGTTGTCCCGCGTCACCACATGGATGTGCGTCATCGAAAATCCTCCCCCATACATGAGGAGAGGATTTTCGCGCAGGCGGACGCGGAAGGATATTGTAGGAAATTACAGGTCGGCGTTCACAAACTGATCAGCCTGTACTGCATGGCCCGGGCCACGGCCTGCGTCTTGTTGGTGGCGTCGAGCTTCTGGCATGCGCTCACGATGTGAGCCGTCACCGTCCGCTCCGTGATCCCGAGAATGCCTCCCGTGTCGGCGGCGGATTTGCCGGCCGCCGCCCAGAGGAGGGTTTCGCGCTCCCGCGGGGTTAGGAGATCCGGGCCGCGATGGATGCTCGGGCTCAGGAGCTGCCGCGCCCGCTCAAACGCGTACATGGCCATAAGGTGGAGAGCAGGCTTCGTCCGGGAGGACAGGTCGAGGTCGACCCCGCTCATGGAGAGACAGGCCTCGTAGCCGTTGATGCCATGGATGGGCAGGCAGAAGCCCTGCCTCATCCTGAAATCGGCGGCCCGGTCCATGACCTCCGCCGCCCTGGGCTCCAAGGCGCGATCGAAGGGGGCCTCGGTCCACTCGAAAGGTTGAACGGTGTTGCGGCACAATCTGATAATGGGGTCGGCCCGCACATAATCTTCCTTGGCATAGATATCGAACCATCCGGCAGGCCATTTCTTCAGAACGACGACTTGGTCGAACCTTTCCTTGGGGTTGGGTAATCCTGTAATGATAAAGTTCTCGAAGCCGAAAAGCGCAAAGGAACCTTCCATGGCGTCGACGATGTCTTGCGGTGTTGCCAGATCATCAAGCCGTTCGATGAACTCGAAAGCCTCTGTTGCATGGTCGAAGCTGCGGTCGGACACAGATGCCTCCTAGCGGATGGCCTATCTAAGCGTGTATAAGATAATAATGCTACTTTCAGTTTTGTAACCGGGTCAACCCTGCTACGCTGGGGCGAATGGATAGGAGACACGTGTGCAGAAGAAGTCGCCAGGCCCTGTTGACAGACATATCGGCAGCCGTGTTCGGACGAGGCGGGTCACGCTGGGAATGAGCCAGGAGAAGCTTGCCGATGCCTTGGGCCTCACCTTTCAGCAGGTCCAGAAGTATGAAAAGGGAGCCAACCGCATCGGGGCGAGCCGGCTTCTCCACATCGCCAGCATTCTGGACGTGAGCATCGAATTCTTCTTCGAGGGGCTGCCCGGCCTGCGCTGCGGCGACTCCACGGGAGACAGCGTTATGGCCGAGTTCATGACGATTCCGGAAAGCGACCAACTCGTCCGAGGCTTCCTGCGCCTCAAGGACGGCGAGGCCCGCAAGAGAGTGGCCGATCTCGTCGACTGGCTGGCCTCCGCCGGATAGACCTGTTTCCACCCTCCTGGAAAAGGCTCCTATCTTTGTTGTGCCGCATTTTTTGCCGAGAACCGCCCCTTCGCCGAAAAATGCTCCAGCCGACAGCCGTCGGTCAGGCCCGGGCTTCCCCGACCTCGTCCGCCATGGCGGCGCCGCGATTCCCGAGGGGCTTGTCAGGCCCCCGGGTGGTATCCTGCGCCGTCTGATGCTCGATCTCGGCGTTGAGCTCCGCTCCCACCAGCACGATCCACATGGACAGGTAGATCCACATCATCACGCCCACGATGGTGCCGAGCGACCCGTAGGTGGCGGAATAGTCGCCCCAGTTCGCCACGTACCAGGAGAAGAGGGCGGACCCGATCCACCAGATGAAGGCTGCGGTCACGGATCCCGGCGTGATCCAGCGCCATTTGGGCGCCGAGCGGCTCGGGCCGAAGCGGTAGAGCACGGCCAGGCTGACAACGGCGATCCCAAGCATCAGCAGGGCCGGGAGCACAGTCACGATGGCGTCGCCGAGCGGCCCCAGGTGCAGGAACGTCATGACGAGCGGAATGCCCACGATGATGTTGAGGGCCAGGACGAAGAACAGGATGCCGCCGAGGGTGAAGCCCAACGAAATGAACAGCAGCCTGAAGAAGCCGCGCTTCTCCGTCTCCCCATAGGCGACGTTGAGGGCGTCGAACAGGGCCTTCATGCCGCTGTTGGCGCTCCACAGGGTCAGCAGGATGCCCAGGATGAAGCCGACGCCCAGGGTGCTTTCCCGCTTGGTGGTCAGGCGCTGGAGCTCGCCGCCGATCAGCTCGATCATGCCTGCGGGAACATAGCCCCGCAGGATGTCGAGATGGCCCCCGATGCTGGCGGGATCGGCGATGAGGCCGTAGAGGGACACGAGGGCGGCCAGAGCTGGAAAGAGCGACAGCAGGATGAAGAAGGTGGTGCCAGCCGCGATGGTGCCGATCCGGTCCTGCCAGATCTCCTCCATGACCCGGTAGAGGATGTCCTTCCAGCCGAGCCACGGAATATGGCCGGGCCGCCTTGCGCTCCGGCCCCGGCCCTTCTCGCCTGAGCGATGTTCATTCACGCGCGCCGCAACCGCATCGCTCATCGGGCCCTGCTCATCCGGTCATATGCCTGCCATGGCAGATGAACGCCGAGGCGGTTTGAACGTTGCACGGCCCCCGGACGCCGCGGTGGCGCAACAAGGCTTCGGGAGCATTCGGAACCTGCCGCGCTTCAAATGGTTACTCCCCCACGATTAAGAGAGGTTGGCCATGGGCGTGGGACAGCAAGACAGCAGCAGCAACCGGCAGCAGGACAACGGCGCCGAGGATTGGGATGCCCTGAGAGGCGACGTGAGCGAGATGGCGGGCGCCGCCGTGGAGCGCGGCCGCTTCTTCATCGACTCGGCGCGCGAGCAGGCGACGGATTACGTCGATCGCCGCAAGGGCGACGTGGCGCAGTCGGTGGCCGATTTCGCGACCACCTTGAGGGAATCCACCCGCTCCTTCGACGAGCGGCCCAACATCCGCGCAGTGGTAGACACCGCGGCCGAAGGCTTGGAGCAGTTGGCCGACTCGATCCGTGAGCGTAGCTTCTCGGACATCTTCAACGATTTCGAGGATGTGATCCGTCGTCGTCCCGCCACAGTGGCGGCGGTTTCCGTCGCCATCGGCTTCCTGACAGCGCGCTTCGTCAAGAGCACGGCCGAGGACCTGCGGCAGGATCAGGCCGGATCGGCCACGTCTCGCGGCGGGCAGGGCGGCGGCTCGCGGCAGGGACAGCGCCCGCAGCAGGGCCAGCGTGCACAGGCCCGGGCCGGGGCCTGACGGAGAGCAGCCATGCAGGACAGCAATAATCAGACCATCCAGGGCCTCGTCGGCGAGGCCCTGCGGGAATCGACAGATCTGGCGCAGAAGGAGTTCACGCTCTTTCGCACCGAGATCACGCAGAACGTCCGAACGCTCTTCATCGGCCTCGCAATGGTCGTGGCGGCTGCGGTCTTCGCGATTGCGGCCGTCATGCTGTTCACCGAGTCCCTTGTCGAGTGGCTGGCGCGGGTTCTTGAGTCGGAGGCTCTCGCGGCGCTGATCGTCGGAGGCCTCATGGCTGCCATCGCCATCGGCCTGGGGCTCTACGGCCGACACGCCATGTCGGCATCCACATTGACGCCGCAGCGGACCATGCGCTCGCTCAAGCGTGATGCGGAAGTGCTCTCCGAAAGGGTGACGGGATGACACAGGACCTGCAGGACTTGGAGAGAGACATCGAGCAGAGCCGCGCGAAGCTCGATCTCACCATCGATCGGCTCCAGGGCAAGATGACCATGTCCGGCGTCGTCGACGACATGCTGGGCACGGCCCGGAAGGGTCAATACGCACCCCTCTTCGACAACGTGCTGGAGACGATCAGGCGCAATCCGGTTCCCGTCATGCTGGTGGCCATGGGGATCGGCCTTCTCGCCTATCGCCTGGGGCGCAAGCCCGTGATCGTCCAGCGGCCGATCGGCCTTGCGGCTTCTGACGATTTCGCCGGCGACCAGGATTGGGCGGACGAAGTGGAAGACATGCGAATCCAGCGCGCGGGCATGGCAACGGGCGCCCCGTCGGACCTGTCGGACACGGCGCCGCTTCCCGCCTCGGACGACCTGTTCGAGGAGCGCCCCCGCACGACGGTCGGTACCCGCATCTAACGAATGAAACAGGAGCTTCCTATGGCTGACACGAAGAACGAAACCGGCAAGACCCCTTCGGCTGGCAAGCAGGCCGGCGGCGACACCGGACCCGGCGGAAAGGTTTCGGCCGGCACCTCCGTCGGCAATATCGGCGAAGCGCCCATGCCGCACGCCCATGATGCCTCCAAGGCCGGGCAGGGCTCCGCCTCCGGGACGACGGGCTCCGCCTCCACAGGTTCCAGCGCTGCGGGCGGCGGCCAGCAGGGCAGTGGACAGCAGTCCAAG
>DASQTM010000368.1:0-2363 GCA_035641875.1 Microvirga sp.
CCGATCCTTGTCGGCGCCATTGTCACGGTCCATGGCTCGGCCGGCTTCTTCTTCTCCAACCCGAAGGGTGGCTGGGAATTCCTGGCATTCTGGATCCTGGCTCTCCTGACGCAGGCCCTGCTCGGCAATGGCGCTCATGCCCTGAGCGCCGGATCGGTAAAGGCTGCTCCCGCGTTGACCCCTCGTTCGGCATAAGGGACAAGCCATGACCAGGCCTCTCGCCCATGACGCCGCCGGACCTCCGGCGGCGCGCCCCATCGATCCGGGCGTCAGGATCGGCCACGTCCACCTCAAGGTGGCCGATCTCGAGCGCGCGCTCGCCTTCTATTGCGGCGTCCTCGGCTTCGAGCTGCAGCAGCGAATGGGGGACGGCGCCGCCTTCATCTCGGCCGGTGGCTACCACCACCACATCGGCCTGAACACCTGGGAGAGCCAGGGCGGCTCGCCGCCGCCTCCGGGCAGCACGGGGCTCTACCATGTGGCGATCCTCTATCCCACCCGGGCGACCCTGGCCGATGCGCTCCATCGGCTCATGGAAGCGGGCATCCCGTTGCAGGGGGCAAGCGATCATGGGGTGAGCGAAGCGCTCTACCTGAGCGATCCGGACGGCAACGGCATCGAACTCTACGTGGACCGCCCCCAGGACCAATGGCCGAGAACGCCGGAGGGCGAACTCCAGATGGTCACCCGCCGCCTCGACCTCCAGAGCCTGCTCGCCGCCCGCGAGGCTTGACGGTCCTCCCGAACCGGACACCTTAAGCTTTGCAGGCAGGCAAAGGAGGTCCGGTCATGTGGAATGAGTTCAAGCAATTCGCCCTTCGCGGCAATGTGGTCGATCTGGCGATCGGCATCATCATCGGCGCGGCCTTCGGCAAGATCGTGGATTCCCTCGTCGGCGACATCTTCATGCCGATGATCGGCGCCGCGACGGGCGGCCTCGACTTCTCGAACTACTTCACGCCCCTCTCCGGCGCTGTCACGGCAGTTGGGCTCGCGGAAGCCAGGAATCAGGGTGCGGTGCTGGCCTGGGGCAGCTTCATCACGGTGGCGATCAACTTCGTCATCATCGCCTGGATCCTGTTCCTTCTGGTGAAGGGCATGAACAGGCTGCGCCGGAAAGAGGACGCCAAGACCGGCACGGCCGACAAGCCGCCGGAGATCCCAGCCGACGTGAAGCTGCTGACGGAAATCCGCGACCTGATGAAAGCCGGGCGAACCGCCTGATCCATCACAGGATCTCATCGTTTCCTTTGCTTCTTTTCATGAATGCCATTGCAGGCTTGCCTTGAGCGGGCGAACAGGTCATGCCTGTGCGCCTGTTTTGAGGACACAGCTGATGAACGCGCCGGTCTCGATCCCCTCCAGGTTCACTCTGCGGCCGGAGGCGGAGCAGGCTCCCACGAGCGGAATCGTCGATGTGTTCAGCTATGGGCGCAACCGCCCGGGCATCATCCCGCTCTGGGTGGGGGAGGGCGATCTGCCGACGCCGTCCTTCATCTGCGAGGCGGCGGCGCGCTCGCTCAAGGACGGCGAGACGTTCTACACCTACCAGCGCGGCATCCCGGAACTGCGCCAGGCCATCGCCCGCTATCATGAGAGGGTCTACGGCAAGGCTTTCGACCATGAGCGCTTCTTCGTCACGTCGGGCGGCATGGCCGCCATGCAGATCGTCTTCCGCATGATCTCGGGTCCGGGGGACGAGGTGCTCGTCCCCACCCCCGCCTGGCCCAATTTCGTGGGTGCGATCACCATTGCGGGCGCGCGCGCCGTCGGCGTTCCCATGACCATCGACGCGGGGGGCTGGCAGCTCGATGTGAGGCGCCTGGAGCAGGCGATCACGCCGCGCACCCGCGCCCTCGTGATCAACTCACCCTCGAACCCCACCGGATGGACCGCAAGCCACGCGGATCTGCGCGCCGTCCTCGACCTCGCCCGCCGACACGGGCTTTGGATCGTCGCCGACGAGATCTACGGCCGCTTCATCCATGATCCGGTCTTGAACGTGGATGGCCGCACGCCTTCCTTCCGCGACGTGATGGAGCCAGAGGACAAGATCCTCTTCGTCCAAACCTTCTCCAAGAACTGGGCCATGACCGGCTGGCGCCTCGGCTGGATCGAGGCCCCGCCCGCCCTGGGGCAGGTCATCGAGAACCTGGTGCAGTACCAGACCTCGGGAACGCCGGTCTTCGTCCAACGCGGGGGCGTGGCGGCCATGGAAGGAGGCGAGGATTTCGTGGCCGAGCAGATCGCCCGGGCCGGGGCCGGGCGGGAGATCGTGGGCCGCCTGGCGGAGACGGGTCTCGTGGAGCTGCCGCCGCCGAGCGGCGCCTTCTACGCCTTCCTCAAGATCAAGGGCGCGACCA
>DASQTM010000369.1:0-7856 GCA_035641875.1 Microvirga sp.
GCCGATCCCGACGCTTACGGCGGCGAGCCGCCGGACGACGACCATGTCAGGAACCTGCTGGCGAAGGAGCATGTGGTCGCTCTCGCGGCCCTGGCAGGCGAGGAGGTTGTGGGCGGGCTCGTGGCCTATGAGCTCGACAAGTTCGAGAGGGCGCGGCGCGAATTCTATATCTATGACCTTGCGGTCGCCGAGGAGCATCGGCGCCGGGGCATCGCGACGGCTTTGATCGAGCACCTTCGCGAGATCGCCGCACGGCGCGGCGCCTGGGTGATCTATGTTCAGGCGGATTACGGCGACGACCCGGCCATCGCGCTCTACGAGAAGCTCGGCGCGCGCGAGGACGTGATGCATTTCGATATCGCGGTCGAGCCGTCGCCTTCGCGTTAGCGCCTATTCGGTGAAGGGGATCGGTTCCGCGAGAGAAATGCGGCACACCGAGACAAGAGCTGATTTCACCTGTGTGGAAACAGCTCTTGTGGCAGAAGAGGCCGCCGCAACGGCGTTTCTCCCGACCGGCCGAAACCGATCGGGAGAATGAAACCGCGTCTGCGTCAATGGCTTGCGGGAGATTCTTGCTAGACCACGTTCAGATGCGTCTCGCCGGAGCTGCGCTCCGCGCGCGCTTCCGCCAGGAGGCACAGGAGCTCGAACGCGATGGACGCGCCCACGAGGGCGGTGCCGCCGGATTGATCGAGCGGGGGCGAGACCTCCACCATGTCCGCGCCGATGAGGTTCAGGTGGCGGAAGCCGCGCACCAGCTGCAGCGCCTCGCGGCTCGTGAAGCCGCCGATCTCCGGGGTGCCGGTGCCGGGCGCGAAGGCCGGATCGATGGAGTCGATGTCGAAGGTGAAGTAGGTCGGCCCCGCGCCGACCACGCGGCGCGCCTCGGCGATGGCGTAGGCGATCCCCTTCTCGGCCACCTCCTCCATGTCGATGATGCGGATGCCCTGATCGAGGGCCCAGTCCCGCTCGTCCGTGGAATACATGGTGCCGCGGATGCCGATCTGCACCATGCGCTTGGGGTCGAGCACCCCGTCCTCGATGGCGCGGCGGAAGGGCGTGCCGTGGGTGAGCTTCTGGCCGCCGAAAAACTCGTCGCCCGTGTCGCTGTGCGCGTCGATGTGGATCAGCCCCAGGGGTCCCTTGGTGGCCAGCGCCCGCAGGATCGGGTAGGAGACGATGTGGTCGCCGCCGATGGAGAGCGGCGTCACGCCGCCCGCATGGAGATAGGCGATCTCCGCCTCGATGCGGCGAAGCGTATCCTGCACGTCGATGGGATTGACCGGCACGTCGCCCACATCGGCGCAGGCGCAGAGATCGTAGGGCGCCACCAGCGTCCCGTAATTGACCAGGCGCATCATCGATGACGCGTCGCGCACCTGCCGGGGTCCGAGCCGGGTGCCGGGGCGGTTGGTGGTCGCGCCGTCGAAGGGAATGCCCACGAGGGCGATATCGATCTCGCCCGGCGCCTGGGTGGGCGCAAGGTAGGGCAGCCTCATGAAGGTGGAGATGCCGGCAAAGCGCGGCACGACCATGCCTGACAGGGGCTGGTAGGCGTCCAGGCGCTTCGGGCGGGCGGCAGGGTCCATCTTCTTCAGGTGCTGAGCCATCAGATCTTGTCCTTCAAATCAATCAATGAACGATGCGGGCAAAGACCCGCTCAATGCGTTCCATGCCCCAGTCGATCTCGTCGCGGGATATGGTGAGGGGCGGCGCAAAGCGCAGCACCGTCCCGTGGGTGTCCTTCGACAGAACGCCGTTCTGCAGCAGCGCGTCGCACACGGCGCGGGCGGAGACCACGTTCGGGTCCACCTCCACCCCGACCCACAGGCCGCGGCCGCGCACGTCCTTCACGATGTTGCTGCGCATGGCGCGCAAGCGGTCGAGCAGGTAGCGCCCCATCTCGGCGCTGCGCTCCACCAGGTGCTCCTCCTCGATGATCGCCAGCGCCTCCAGGCCGATCCGGGCCGCCAGCGCATTGCCGCCGAAGGTGGAGCCGTGGGAACCCGGGTTGAACACGCTCATGAGCTCCCGCGTGGCCACGAAGGCGGAGACCGGGTAGACGCCGCCGCCCAGGGCCTTGCCGAGGATCAGGCCGTCGGGCCTGATCTCCTCGTGCTGATGGGCGAACCAGCGCCCGGTGCGGCCGAGGCCCGACTGAACCTCGTCGAGGATCAGTAGGATGTTGTGCCTGTCGCAGAGGGCGCGCAGCTCCCGCAGGTAGCCCTCCGGCGGCACCACGATGCCGGCCTCGCCCTGGATCGGCTCCATGAGAACGGCGCAGGTGTTTTCGGTGATCGCCGCCTCCACCGCGGACGCGTCCCCGAACGGCACGAGCCTGAAGCCGCCGGAGAAGGGGCCGAAGCCCTCGCGATAGGATTCGTCCGACGAGAACCCCACGATGGTCGTAGTCCGGCCATGGAAATTGTTGTCCGCCACGATAATCTCGGCGCGATCATGAGGGATTTTCTTGGTCCGGTAGCCCCAGCGCCGAGCCGCCTTGATGGCGGTCTCCACCGCCTCCGCGCCGGTGTTCATGGGCAGGGCCATGTCGAGGCCGGCGATCTGCACCAGGCGCTCCAGGAAGGGCCCGAGAAGCTCCGTGTGATAGGCCCGGCTGGTGACCGCAAGCTTCGAGGCCTGCTCCATCATGGCGTTGAGGATGCGCGGGTGCCCATGGCCCAGGCTGACCGCCGAATAGGCGCTCATCATGTCGAGATAGCGCCGCCCCTGAGCGTCACTGGCCCAGACCCCTTTCGCCTCCGTGAGGACGACCGGCAAGGGATCGTAATTGGCGGCGGCGACGGTTTTCTCGAGAGCGATGCAATCCATGGGATCCTCCAAAGACAAGCTTAGAGGTCTCCCGCTCTCGTTGGGGCTGAATTACCGCCAAGGCGCAGCCGTTTCTGTCGCGCCGGCCGCGCGGCAGCGTCACCTTCGGCTGTCGCCGACAGGGTAGCCCTCGAAGTCCTTGAGGGTCTTGAGCACGAAGGTGGTGTGGATGCGCCCGATTCCGAAACCCGGATCGGCCAGGAAAGCCTCGGTCAGGGATTCATAGGCCGCAAGCGTCGGCGCGACGATGCGGGCGATGTAGTCGTATTCCCCGTTCACCACCTGCAGCTCCACCACGGACGGGTGAGCCGCGAAGGCGCGCTCCAGGCGCTGCCGGGAGGCGCCGGAGGGATCGCGCATGCTGATGCCCGCCAGGGCGATGATGTCGTGGCCGAGGGCTGCGGGCTCCACCAGGGCCGTAAAGCCGCGGATGACCCCCTTCTGCTCCAGGCGCTTCACCCGCTCCAGGCACGGGCGCGGCGACAGGCCCACCTGCTCCGACAGGGCTTGGTAAGTGATGCGGCCGTTCCGGCGCAGGGCCTCGAGGATCGCGAGATCGATCCGGTCGAGGCTGGTCTTGACCATACGGCCGGGCGGCTTGGCTGCGGGCTGCATGCTTCCTCTCGAGCAAGGGACGCCCCTTGGGAGGGCGCGCCGGGGTGGCCAGGCGCGTTTCTATCCTACCGCCAAGGCGGGTAGCAATTCCATAGCAAGGCTTCAGGCGCCCTTTCCGGCAGGACGGGTTCCCGCCCGAGATGGAACCGTGCCCGATCCTGCGGAGCAACCATGCAACCCTGTGGCAGAGCGGTCACGCCCGCGGCTATTGTGGCGACCAACGAAAGCGTGAAGGAAAGCTTCACCGTGTTTTGCGTTACCTCCCGGTGAGATTCCGGTCTTTGGCGCGCGAGGTGCTGTCTTGCTTCAGGATTACCTGATCGATCTTCCCCTGGTGGCGATTCTTCGCGGCTTGCAGCCCGACAAGGCGGGGGATGTGGGCTTGGCCCTGGTGGAGGCCGGATTTCGCATGATCGAGGTTCCCCTGAACTCGCCGGAGCCCTTCCGCAGCATCGAAATCCTGGCGAAGTCGCTCCCGGGGAACGTGCTGGTGGGAGCCGGCACCGTCACCGAGCCTGACGACGTGAACGGCGTTCGCGACAGGGGCGGCAAGCTGATTGTCATGCCCCATGGCGATCTGAGCGTGATCCAGCGCGCCAAGGAACTGGATCTCGTCTGCACCCCCGGGGTCGCGACCCCCACCGAGGCCTTCGCGGCCCTGAAGGCCGGCGCCGACGCCATCAAGATCTTCCCGGCGGAAGCCATGCCGCCGATCATCGTCAAGGCCTGGCGGGCGGTGCTGCCCAAGCACGTGATCGTGCTCCCGGTGGGCGGGATCAAGCCGGACACCATGAAGGACTACGTGGACGCGGGTGCGAACGGCTTCGGGCTGGGCTCCGCCCTGTTCACCCCGGCCATGTCCGTGCCCGAGATCAGCCGCAACGCCCGCAGCTTCGCAACCGCCTGGAAGGCCCTGCGGGCGGCATAACCCCGTGCCCGCGGGGCAGGTCTGGTCTGCGCCTGCGATCTGCGTATGATCCCGTGCCGAATCCGTTCCGTTCGACCTGACGAGAGCCCCCTTTTCATGAGCCTTGAATCTGTCCGCGCCTTTTTCGCCGAGAACGCACCGGACATCCCCATCATCGAAACGAAAGAGAGCACCGCCACCGTCCACCTGGCCGCCGAGGCTCACGGGGTGGAGCCGGGACGGATCGCCAAGACCCTGTCCCTGCAGGTGGGCGGGCGCAGCTTCCTGGTGGTCGCCCGGGGCGACGCCCGCCTCGACAATCGCAAGGTCAAGGCCGCCTTCGGCGGCAAGGCCTCCATGCTCGATGCGGAGCAGGTCCAGGCGCTGACCGGACACCCGGTGGGCGGGGTGTGCCCCTTCGGCCTGGCGACGCCCCTGCCGATCTACTGCGACGTGTCCCTGAGGGCCTTCGACGAGGTGGTGCCGGCCGCAGGCTCCATCCATGCGGCGGTCCGAATCGATCCCCTGCGGATGGCCGAGCTGGTCCGGGCCGATTGGGTGGACGTCTGCCAGGAGCCTTCCACAGAGGTCTCACGAACCACCACATGAAGTGGAAGGCGCCCTCCAACTGTCAGCGCCGCCTGCCGCCCCCGCGAAAGAACGGAACCGTCAGCAGCCGCCGCCCGGTCTCGTCGGTGATTTCCAGCTCGATATTGCCCGCATCCCGCAACTCGTCCCGCAACTCCTCGACAGTCGCAAGCGCCTCGGCGCGGGCCGCTTCGATATCGGGGAGCTCGATCCCCTCCTCGTCCTCATCCACGTCGTAGCCGTCTCGGATGTTGAAGAAGTAGCGGGGCATGGCATTCAGCTTCTTGATGGAGGGCTGGCGAGAGAAACGCCTTAGGCGGCAGCAGGTTCAGTCTAACCTGCTGCCGCCTTGGGTATCAAAGATTTCAGGACGACAAGATAAACTGACGCGCCGCAGAACCATGAGGAGGCAATTCATGCCTCCTCCCCGATCGGGTCAAGCGAACTATCCTAATATGAAAGGTCGCAGACCGAGGATTGCTTTTACCGGGACTTAGATGACGTAGAGGTCCTTGTAGGTCATCGCAAGCTTTTTGCTCAGTTGAGCAATCTGAACAGCGGCGCCCTTACCTGAGCCGTCAGCATCATAATAGAGCTGGCCGCCATCCTTGTCATAGATGATGCGGTCACTGCTGTCGTGAGCTTTGCCCGAGGTGCTGGCCCAGAATGCGCCGGACTTCAAGGCGCCATTGCCGCCAACTTTCGTGAAGACTGAATTGTCGATGCGGATCGCATCGTCTTTCACATTGAAATCGTAGATCGTGTCTTTATTGCTCGTAGCGCTTGGTTTGGTATCGAATACGAAGATGTCCTTGCCTGAGCTGCCGTAGAGGCGATCCTTGCCCGTCCCACCATAGATCAGGTCGTTGCCAGCACCCCCGCCGAGGGAGTCGTTGTCATCGTTGCCGTAAAGAGCGTCGTTTCCTGCGTACCCTACGATCAGATCATTTCCGTAGCCGCCCTTGACCACATCGGCAAAGTCGTTCCCGTAAAAGGTGTCATTGTCCTGGTTGAAGCGCACATACCATGCTGGCGCATTCAGGTCGTCAATGGTGGTGAGAATACCGACGTCGTCGAGCGTGAGGACAGGATCGCTTCCTTGGAAATAATAGATATCCTCTATGAGGACCGTTTCCCCGTCGTCATAGTGGAAATAGTTGAATCCAAGACCATCGTAAGATGCGTATCCGTAAGCATCGAAAACAATTGTATTGCTGCCTGGATAAAGCGTCCCTGTCAGCCTATCGGCTTGTATATAGCCCCATCCGCTGTCCGTATATCCGGAAATATCCAATCCGTATCCCCATTGATTGGAGATATCAATTCTTGCCATGTTGCACCCCACTCGACAATAAAGTCAGGCTAGGGGGACGTAAGCTTCAGGTCAATTGGCTCGCTACAGCTGTGCAGCAGAAATGCGGGTTAGTACTTTATGATGTCTGAAAAGCAGTCCGGCAGAAGCGGTTTGGCGGTCAAATCATCAATCGTTCTGAGTACACCTCAATGATCGCATGGTGAGCCCGCACGCTTCGGTCTTCGCTCGTGTGAGAAAATCAAGCTTCGGCCTGAGGCGTCTCTGGCGAAAAGACTTGGAAAAATGGCGCGCCCTAGGGGAGTCGAACCCCTCTTTCCTGCGTGAAAGGCAGATGTCCTAACCGATAGACGAAGGGCGCATCTTCGGGGCGGTGCCGCCGAAGTGGGCAAGCATATAGAGGGGTTCGGCACGCATCGCAAGCGCCGAATGAGCTATTCCGGCCGTGCCGCATCCATGATCCGCAGCTCGACTTTTTCGTTGCCGCCCCACCGGTCGATGGACAGGGTTCCGGCCACATGAAGCGTGCTGCCGATGCTCTGGGACAGGGCCATTCCGAGGGGTTGTCCCGCAGCCCGGAAGGCGATTCCCCCCATGGTGCTGCCGTCGCCCCCGCGCAGCTTCACGCGCATATGGCCGCCGCTTCCGACCTCCCTCGCCTCAACGATGCGATGCTGAGGAAGAACGAAGACCGGCTCGGGCTGCCCGGACCCGAACGGCCCTGCCCGCTCCAGGGCGGCGACGATGCCCGGCTGCGCCCCCCCGGCCGTCAGGGTGGCGTCCACGGAGAAATGGTCGGTCAGCCGCATGGTCCCGACCGCCTCCGTAAGCCTCTCTGTGATGAATGCGAGAAACCGCTCCACATCGGCGGCCTGGATCGTGACGCCCGCCGCCATGACGTGCCCGCCGCCCTTGAGGGCCAATCCCGCCTCGACGGCGGCCCGCACCACCTGCCCGAGATCGACGCCTGCCACCGACCGGCCGGACCCGGTGGCGGTGCCATCCGGATTGAGGGTGAAGGCGAAGGCGGGCCTGCGAAAACGCTCCTTCATGCGGGCGGCGATGAGGCCCACGACGCCGGGGTGCCACTCCGCCGAGGCCGTGACCAGCACGGGCAGATCGGGGCTGCGATCCAGGGCGAAGAGAGCCTGCGCCTCCGCCTCCGCAACGGCGGCGACCTCGATGGCCTGACGCTCCCGGTTCAGGCGGTCGAGCTCGGCGGCGATTTGCCCGGCCTGGGAGGGATCCTGGGTCAGGAGAAGCCGCGACCCCAAGGCGGCATCCCCGATGCGCCCGCCTGCATTGATGCGCGGCCCCACCAGATAGCCGAGATGCCAGCATTCCGGCGCGCCTGCGAGGCCCGCCGTGTCGAGCAGCGCCGCAAGGCCGGCGCGGCTGCGGCTGCGCATGACGGCGAGGCCCTGGCGCACGAAGGCGCGGTTGAGGCCGGTCAGGGGCACCACATCGGCCACCGTCGCCAGGGCTACGAGATCGAGGCTGCCCATCAGGTCAGGCTCAGGCCGATTCCCAAAGAAGCCGCGTGCGCGCAGGCCCCGGTTGAGCGCGACGAGGAACAGGAACACCACGCCCGCCGCGCAGAGA
>DASQTM010000370.1:0-3411 GCA_035641875.1 Microvirga sp.
GAGCTCTGGGTCGAGGCGATCCACGACGAGCGCGGCTACCGCCGCCTGCGCCGCATGCTGTCCCGCCATTACGACGTGGGCTGGAGCGACCCCGACATCCAGGTCGTGGACGTGGACCTCGCGGGCGACCGGCGCCTCATCCTGCATCACCAGGTCTTGAACCGGTCGCTTCTCCATAAGGACGACGCCCAGCGCGTGCTCCAGATGGTCGCCAACCTGTGGGGCTACGACGTGGTGCTCAAGGAGGTCGATGCATCGACCGGAGCGATCTTCCAGGAGCATGTCGCCCACGCTCACGAAACGCTCTTCTAAGATCCCGCTTTGACGCAAAAAAGCCAGCGACTCACAGCATCATGGATCATCCAGGGCTCGGCCCCGGTCAGGGCCGGCTCCCATTCTGGAGGGTACCTATGGAACACAAGCCTGTAGAGAAGCTTCGTAGCGTCGCTGAAGTGCATGAGTACAAGCAAGGTTTCCTCTCCCGGCGCGAGCGCCTCGAGCGCTGGGCCGAAATTCTGGAGCGCCGGCCGAAACGGCGCCTGAGGTCCCTCGGCGAGATCGAGTTCACGCCGGAAGAAGCCCGGCCCGAACTGCGGTCCGACAACTCTCCTTTGACGGTCGCATTCGAGGATGCGGTTCTTCGGGCCGACGGCCTGAGGAGCGACAAGCTCGGCGACGCCATGGAGTACTTCGACCTTTCGGAGAGGCAGGCGCACCGCCTTCTCTGCTCCTGCATGAACGGCTGGAGCATGGAGGCCGGATCGACGGCCCGGAAAGTCCATCGCCTGGCAAATCCCGATCACCGCCACGCGCTGCTCTTCACCTCGGTCGGGCTGCTCACGGCGGCGCCTGCCGTGTTCTATCTTCTGGGCTAGAGTCCGGAACGGATCGGGCCCTCTGTCCCGGTGCGGGAGAGGGGGCTCGAACAGCCCCGCCTTGAAGAACAACCCGACCGCCTCTCACGACGAGAACAGCACGTCGGCCGAGACAGGCCGCAGCTCAGGTCTGCTGCGCGCGATGGATAGTATGTGACCCGCAGGATCGCACTTCCCTGGTACAGTCGCGAGGATTACCCCGGCATCCTGGCCGTGGCCGCGGATCGTCACAACTTCGCCGCGACCTATGATCAATGGCTCATGGCGGCCGAGAACAATGAGCTCGTGGCGCGCCAGGCCGGCCTCGAGATCGATCGCGTGATGATCGAGCCCGAAGCCTTCGCCCGATGGTGCGCCGAGAAGAGCATCGCGCCGGACAGCGCCGCACGCAGGAACTATGTGTCGGAGCAACGCTCCTCCCGCGAGGGGCCCTAGGTTCGCAGCCGGCTTCGCACGAAACGGCCAAGCCTTGAAGTCTCCTCCCCTGTCCCTAATTGCACCGGAACATGGGTGGAGAATGCCTTGTGGAACAGTTGCGTCACGACCAATTCAGCTCTGCCGATCACGCCAGCAAAACGGATGAGGCGGGAAGCGGAAGACCTGCCGCAGGCGCGACGATGAGGGCGGCCGTTCTCACCGGACCCGGACAGATGCGCATCGACGAAGTGGCCCGTCCCGAGCCCGGACCGGGTCAGGTGCGCCTTCGCCTCGAAGGCTGCGGGGTATGCGCCTCGAACCTGACCCCCTGGGCGGGCCCCGAGTGGATGCAGTTTCCCACCGAGCCGGGCGGGCTCGGGCATGAGGGCTGGGGCGTGGTGGACGCCCTCGGACAGGGCGTCGAAGGCCTGTCGGTGGGCGACCGGATCGCGGCCCTCTCGTACAAGTCCTATGCCGAGTACGACCTTGCCGATGCAAAGACGGTGATCCGCCTGCCGGACGCCCTTGCGGGACAGCCGTTCCCCGGCGAGCCCCTCGGCTGCGCCATGAACATCTTCCGCCGCAGCGAGATCGAGGCCGGTCAGACGGTCGCCATCGTGGGGATCGGCTTTCTCGGCGCAATCCTAACCCGGCTTGCCTCCGAGGCCGGCGCGCGGGTGATCGCCGTTTCGCGCCGTCCATTCTCCCTCGACCTGGCGCGCCGGATGGGCGCGGCCGAGGCGATCCCGATGGAGGATCATCATGCGATCATCGAGCAGGTGAAGGATCTCACCGGCGGCGTCTTCTGCGATCGTGTGATCGAGGCGGTCGGCAAGCAATGGCCCCTCGACCTCGCCGCGGAGCTGACCCGCGAGCGCGGCAAGCTGATCGTCGCCGGCTACCACCAGGACGGCCCGCGGCAGGTCAATATGTGGCTCTGGAACTGGCGCGGCCTCGACGTGATCAACGCCCATGAACGGGACCCCCAGGTCTACATGCAGGGCACCCGCGAGGCGGTGGAGGCGATCGCATCGGGGCGGCTCGATCCAAGCTCCCTCTACACCCACACTTTCCCCCTCGACCGGCTGGACGATGCGCTGAACGCCACCCGCGACCGGCCTGACGGTTTCCTCAAGGCGCTGGTGACCTTCCGATGACGCAGCCGGCTCTGCTCGAAACGCATCCCGAGACATCGCCGGCCCGTCCGCGCCTCGGCTTTCTCGGCGTCGGCTGGATCGGACGCCACCGCATGCAGGCCATCCTGGGAACGGGAGCCGCCGATGTGGTTGCAATCGCCGATCCGTCGCCCGAAATGGCCGCGGAGGCAGGCAAGCTGGCGCCCGACGCCAAGCTCGTCTCCACCCTGGACGACATCCTGGCTGAAGGCGTCGACGGGATGGTGATCGCCACGCCGAGCGCCATGCACGCGGAGCAATCCATCAGGGCGCTCGAACGGGGCGTTGCGGTCTTCTGCCAGAAGCCGCTCGGGCGAACGGCCGCAGAGGCCCGGGCGGCGGTAGATGCCGCCCGTGCGGCGGACCGGCTCCTGGGCGTGGATCTTTCATACCGCTTCACGGACGGGATGCGCCGCATTCGCGACGTTCTCGGCTCCGGAGAGTTGGGCCACATCTATGCCGTGGATCTTGTCTTTCACAACGCATACGGACCGGATAAGCCCTGGTTCTACGACCCGGCCCTCTCCGGCGGCGGCTGCGTGATGGATCTTGGCGTCCATCTGGTGGACCTTGCTCTGTGGGCGTTGGACAATCCAGGCGTCAGGGACGTTTCGGGCAGGCTGTTCTCCGGCGGCGCGCCGCTGAGGGACCCCGCCTCACAGGTTGAGGATTACGCGGCCGCGACCATGGAGCTGGAAACGGGCGCCGTGGTGCAGCTCGCCTGTTCCTGGCGGCTTCAGGCCGGCTGCGACGCCATGATCTCCGCCTCGTTCTATGGAACCCAGGGCGGAGCGGCCCTGCGCAATGTGAACGGCTCCTTCTACGATTTTACGGCGGAGCGCTATCGCGGCACGGCGCGCGAGGTGCTGGCGGTTCCCCCCGATGAATGGGGCGGACGCGCGGCGGCCGACTGGGCAATGCGCCTTGCGGCAGGCGAGCGCTTC
>DASQTM010000371.1:0-5078 GCA_035641875.1 Microvirga sp.
GCTCCACAATGCCCCGCATGGAGGCTCGAACGGCGGAAGGGTTGACGGCCTTGCGGACAGCTTGCCAATCAAGATCCTGAACGTCGATGACGGGCGGTGTCTCGGGGATCGGAGCGGGATGTTGAGCTGCGTCGGAGGGCAGGAGGGCAGCCTCAGCCGAAAGCTCGGTCAAAGACGAAACGGCTGGAGGGCTCCCGGATCCTTCCCTAGTATCGCTGATGGGAGTTTCCGAAGATGGAGCCGTGTCGCTGACGCTGGTTTGGTCTCCGGGCGTCTCCGAGGGGGCCGGAACCGCTTCTGTGTTCCCGGGCTCCTCGCGTGGACGATCCGGCTCAGGCGCGTCAGGGCCGCCCGGCACGCTCATTTCGAGGCCCGCACGGTCAGGGGCATCTTGGCGATGCCCTTGGCCTGGCGCCCCACCGCGATCACGTCGCCTTGCCTGAGCGGGCGCGGCGCCGAGAGCGCTTGGCCGTTCACAAGGGTCTCGTTCGTGGTTCCCTCAACGGGCGACACCACCCATTGCTTGCCGGACTGGCGTTCCAGCACGCATTGACGGCTGTCCCAGAAGTCGCTGTCCGGCCCGAACTGCCGCACCAGCGTCTTGCCGAGTTCCGTGCGAATGCCAATCTGCACCGACCGCCCGTCGGGCCCCAGCAAGTCGATCCTGTCGGATGTGATCAATTCGGCGCCGGTTCGCGGGGCGCTCCCCGGCGAGGCCGTCGTGCGGGCAGGCTCCGCTTTCGGAGTGGATGGCGCTGCGCCGCGTCCGCTCAGAACCGCGCGCAACTCCGCCGCTGTGGGCCTGGCTGCGGGATCAGGTGAGAGGCAGCGGTGCAGGGTGGAGCTCACCTCCGCATTGCTTGCCGGCGCCGGCAACACTCCGGCGAGCGCGGGAGGCTTGGCGGCATGGCTCTGCACGAGCCTGGCGTACTCGGCCTGGTCCTCGGTCCAATAGGGGTGATAGCCCGCGAGGAGTTCATAGAGCATCAGCCCGCAGGTGAAGACATCGGATGCAAGCCCCGGGACGGATCCTTTGATCATGTGCTCGGGGGACCGGTAATTGTCGGTGCCCACATATCCCTGGTGACCATGCCAGGGCGCCCGGCGATCCGCCAGAAGCGAGAAGTCCATGTCGATCAGCTTGAGCTGGTAGCCGGAGCTGATGGTCGGGTCCTGCATCAAGTAGGCATTGGCGGGCTTGAGGTCGGCGTGCACGATCTTGGATTCGTGCAGGGCCGCCATTCCGGTCATGAAGACCTTCGCCCAGGTGACATGGCGGGCCCAGACCATAGGGTCGTTCGTGGCGGCCGATTTCGTGCGACGATGCAGTTCGCGCTCCTCATCGAGCATCTGCTGCAGATCGGCGCCGTTCTCGACGAATTCATAGGCCTGGAAGTAGCAGGGCCCACCCCAGATCTCCTCGAACGCATCGACCTGGCGCACCGCGAACTGGCCCGCCCTGCCGTTTCGGACACGGCCGGAAAGCTCGTGCTGATAGGCGACGAACGCCTTGTACCAGACCACGGTGGGCGCAGGCGACTTGTACTGCTTCAGGAACACCTTCTCGCCGGTGGGCGCTTGCGCCCCGTACGAGATCGCCATCATGCCCGGCCCGAACACCTTGGTGATGCGGTACTGTCGGATCCTGTCGCCAACTTTCAGCTTCTTGGCCATGGGCTGCGCTCAGCGGGACCGAGCGCCTACAACGCCACGGTCGCGGCCGACCGCGACACGCTCGCCGCCAGTTGCTTGAGGGTAGTGCGGAAATTCACCGGGTCCGACGTGAACTTCTGCAGGGCTTCCTGCGGGTTCAGACCCTCATATTCCACGACCTCCCATTCCGACTTGTCGATCTGGCTGAGCCGATCGTAGCCCTCGAAGTTCGGCGCGAAGAGGCTGAGGATGATGCGGTTGGCCATCACGAGATTCGCCACGTCCTGGAGCGAGCCGCCCTTGGCCTCCGGGATGCTCATGGTCTCCTTGAAGGAAGCGTCGGTGAACACGATGACGACGCGCGCCGCGTCGCTCCTGTAGCGCCATTTCCCGGGATCCTCGCTCTGCGATCCCTTCGGAACCGCCTCCATGGAGGCGACCTTGTACAAGGCATCGAGCAGGGACTCGGGCTCATCGCCGCCACCCCCAGCCTGCAAGGTGCCGAGCTGCGCCTTCAGCGCGCCGGCATCGCGGACGAAAGCATTGTCGACGATCCAGGGCATGCCCTCGGATTCGGCCGCTTCGATGTCCCGGTATCCGACAACCTTGCCGCGCCAGTCCCGCACGGGCGCAGCATTGTTCGCGTCGCCCTGGCTCAGCGAGTCGATGAAGGCTTCGATATTCCTGCGCAAGGCATCGATGCAGGGCGACATGCTGCCGCTGACATCCACGAGAAACACGATGTCGGCCACACCCTTCGTCTTAGGGCGCGCCTGGACCTCGGACGGAGGCGCGACTTGGGGCTGACCCGCTTCTGACGGGGCTGTTGTTGCCGCTTCCGGAGCGTCCGTTGGGCCGGCGGCAGGATCAACAGGCATTTCAGGCGCAGGCGCTGCTGCGACGCTTGTTGCGTCTGCGGGGGGCTTACCCTCCGTGCTTTCAGGGGAAGGCTGGCCGGAATGCTCAATATCACTCATCGTTCCGCTCCGCATGGCGCAATGTGTCGATCCCGGTCGGTGAACCGATCCAAGCTAGCGGACAACCAGAAGGGAAGATCGAAGTTCCGCGGCTGCGCTTTCCATAGGCTGCCGCATGCCATGCCTTGGCGCGGCGGCATGAGCGAGGCAACGATGCTGCGGCTCACAGGGCAGGATCTGCCGGGTTCCTTGACGAACATCCGGACGGCCCTTGAATTCACCGTCCCAGCCCTCCAGATACCATCCAGGCAGATGGTAGCGGGAAGGTTGACCATGACAGGAAATGTGCACGAGCTTCGGTCCAAGGCGGCCGACAGCGAGAAGATCACGATCAATCTCGGGTTTGTCGACCTGGGCCATATCGACCTTCTTGTGCAGGACGGGTTCTATTCCAACCGCACCGACTTCATTCGAACGGCCATTCGCAACCAGCTCGAACGTCATCATGACGTGGTCAGGAAATCTGTTGCGCGCCACCAGCTCGATCTGGGGCTGCGCCAGTACACGCGCCGGGACCTGGAGGCCGCCCAAGCAGCCGGGGAAATGCTGCACATCCAGGTGCTGGGCCTCGCCAGCATCGCCGATGACGTTACTCCGGAACTGGCGCGGCAGACCATTGCCTCCATCCACGTTCTCGGCGCCCTGCACGCCAGCCTGGCCGTCAAGCAGGCGCTGAAGGATCGTGTCCGCTGACCGCCGGGCCAGATCTGGCCTCGCCACCTCCACTCGCCTTCGCCAATCCATTCCGATTCCGGAGCGGACAAGCCTGCCGCTCACCCGAAACCCTATTGAAACAGGATCATTTTTCATGAACGCCAATCCCAACATCGACATGATGGAGGCGACCCGCCTCACCCGTGAAGGAAAGCTTGCGGAAGCCATGGCTATCCTCCGGGGAGACAAGACTAGCCCCCATCCATCGGCGGCGTCAGGGGAGGGGGATGATGCGGCAAAGAGCCGGTCATTCGCCTCGGCGTTCATCGACATGGTTCCTCCTTCGACCAGCGGAGGAGCATGGTCTCCTCCGAACCTCGCGGCCGCGCAGGCCGCGCCCAAGTCCTTCAAAGGCTTCAATGGCGCGGCGGCGCAACCGCAGACCCCTGAAGCGCTGCGAGGGTTTCTCGACCGCATGGGGTCGCTGGGCTCCATGCCCGGTCTCGATGGAGGCTTGGGTCGCGCTCCGGCTCCTCTGCCGGAGGGAGCGCGCTTCGAGGAGCGGACTTTCACCGATGGCGCCGGGAGCCGGTCGTACAAGGTCTACGTCCCGAGCCGATACGCCGGACAGGCGCTTCCTCTCGTGGTGATGCTGCATGGCTGCACGCAGTCTCCGGATGATTTCGCTGCAGGCACGCAGATGAATCAGGTTGCTGAAGAGCAGACCTTCCTGGTCGCCTACCCGGCGCAGTCTCAATCCGCCAACGCCTCCAAATGCTGGAACTGGTTCAATGCGGGAGACCAGCAGCGCGATCGGGGCGAGCCTGCGCTGATCGCGGGGATCACCCGTCAGATCATGGGCGAGTTTGCCGTAGAGCCGGGGCGGGTCTACGTGGCGGGCCTCTCGGCCGGAGGAGCGGCGGCGGCGATCATGGGGTCGGCCTACCCGGAGCTTTATGCCGCAGTGGGCGTCCATTCCGGCTTGGCGTGCGGGGCAGCCAGCGATATGCCGTCCGCATTCGCCGCCATGCGGCAGGGCGGAGCGCCGCGTTGCAGCCCTGCGGCTCGGCCGGTGCCGACGATCGTATTCCACGGCGACCGGGACACCACCGTCAATCCCGTGAACGGCGATCAGGTGATCGCCCAGTCGAAGGCCGGGTCCGATCTCCATACGACCACAAGTCGCGGGGTCGCTCCCGGCGGCATGGCTTACACCTGTATTGTCGAGACCGATGAGAGTGGGCGTCCGGTGATCGAGCAGTGGGTGCTCCACGGGGCAGGCCACGCCTGGTCCGGTGGCAGCCCTGCTGGTTCCTACACGGAGCCGCGCGGGCCCGACGCGAGCCGGGAGATGCTGCGCTTCTTCCTGGCTCAACCCAATCCGGCAGCCGCGTCTCCGGTGTAATCATAAGGGAGCCCGCCAGACCCTCGCACGGTCTGGCGGGCTCCAAGTCCAAACAACGCGCCTAAGCCCGAATGACTTGGGGTAGGTGCATGAAGGTCGCATTCAAATGAAGCTCTCATGCGCATGAGAGCCTAGGAGTTCTTGGACTGATGAGGTGGCACTACGACAAGGGAGAGCTTCTCGCGGACGGGATCATTCACGGGTTGGGGATCCTGTTCGGGTTCATCGCCATCATCGCCCTGTGCGTGATCGCAGCCTGGACCGTCGATCCCTTGGAGTTCACGGCCGTCCTCATCTACGGCGCGGCATTGCTGACGGTGCTGATCGTATCGGCGCTCTACAACCTGTGGCCCGCCTCCCCGATGAAGTGGATCCTGCGCCGCTTCGAT
>DASQTM010000372.1:0-4758 GCA_035641875.1 Microvirga sp.
CGCTGAGCGCCGCTTGCGGGCATAGTCCATCAGGTCTTCATCCACGACGTCTGGCAGCCTGATCTCCATGGTCACCAGCAGGTCGCCCGACCCGCTCTTGCCGGGAAGGCCCTTGCCGCGCAGGCGGAAGGTGCGCCCCGAATTGGTCAGGGGCGGGATCGTCATCTCCACCGCACCGGTCAGGGTCGGCACGCGCACGGAGCTGCCGAGGATGGCCTCCTCGATCTCGATGGGCAGCCGCAGGCGCAGGTTCGAGCCCTCCATGGTGAAATGCTCATGGGGGACGATCCTGATGGTCAGCAGCGCATCCCCCGGATCGATTCCCGGAGCCCCCTGCCCCAGCCCGCGCAGGCGGATCACCTGCCCGTCGGCCACGCCTTTGGGAATGACCACGTCCACGTCGCGGCCCGTGGGCAGGGTGACGCGCTTCTTGGCCTCGCCGGCCACCTCCTCCAGGGTCACCGTGAGGGTGGCCGACACATCCTCGCCCTTCTGCGGCTGGGAACGGCCGCGTCCCTGCCGCGCGCCGTCGCCAGCCTGGCGGAAGGCGTCGCCGAAGAGCTGAGAGAAGAAATCGTCCCCGGTCTCGGCCCCGAAGCCGCCGCGGCTGCCGCGCCGTCCGCTGAATCCGCCACCGCCCGCACCGAAGTTGAAGCCGCCGAAATCCTCCGGCCGCGCGCCTCCCCGCCCGCCGCCGAAACCCTCGAAGCCCTGGAAGCGCGGCTTGCCCTCCGCGTCGATCTCGCCCCGGTCGAACTGGCCGCGCTTGTCCTCATGGCCCAGGATCTCATAGGCGGCGTTCACCTCGGCGAACTTGTCCTTGGCCTTGGGATCGTCCTTGTTGCGATCCGGGTGATAGGTTTTGGCAAGCTTGCGGAACGCCTTCTTGATGTCTGCCTCGTTGGCTGAGCGTGGCACGCCGAGAACGTCGTAGGGGTTGCGCATCTTCGAATCC
This sequence comes from Microvirga sp., assembly GCA_035641875.1. Taxonomy (GTDB): domain Bacteria; phylum Pseudomonadota; class Alphaproteobacteria; order Rhizobiales; family Beijerinckiaceae; genus Microvirga. The sequence goes on from DASQTM010000372.1 coordinate 956, forward strand.
ATGAGCCGTCAGATGAAGGGGCTGGCGCCCACCGGAACTGAGGACCATATGGGGAAAGTGTTGCCCGTCTGCAACGCCTGCCGTTGGGGAATGCTAAGCCTTGACGGTGGCTTTCACCGGCTTGATCTCCTTGATCGTCCATTCGCCGCCGGAGAGGCGGCAGGCGGTGCCCTGGAGGGAGGCTGCCGCGGGGCCGCTCAGCTGGGCCGAGAAGGCCCGGCAGATCTCGTCGTTCTTCACGAAAGGCGCGCCCGCAGGCGTGAAGGCGCCCTTCATGGTGGTGTCGGGATTGTCCCACGACACCTGGGTGCCCGGCCCCTGAGGATCGAGGGCGACCGCAAGCGCCGCCTTGGCGCGCCGCCAATCCTCCTCGTTCAGATCGGGCGAGAGGGGAATGGCCGCCGCCGGGGTAATCGCGCCGGTGGCCTCCGGCTCCGCATCCTTGAGCCCCATGACGCCGACGGACAGGCTGCACGCCCCCAGCGACAGGGCGACGATCCCCGCCGCCAGGATATTCATGGCTTCGCGCAGGATGGCATCTGATCTATAACGGCGCGGATCGGTCCACGGCACGCGTCGGGTCCCCCAAAACGAAAAGTCACACCTCGAGATAAAACAGTGAACGCGTTAACAACCGGTGACTTCACTGAAGCCGAAGAGCCCTTCACCCTGGCCCGGTCCTGGCTGGAGGAGGCGCAGGCTTCCGAGATCAACGATCCCAACGCCATGGCGCTCGCCACCGTGGACCCGGACGGGCTGCCCAATGTCCGCATGGTGCTGCTCAAGGGCTTCGACGAGAACGGCTTCGTGTTCTACACCAACACGGAGTCGAATAAGGGCCGCGAGCTCTTAGGCCAAATGAAGGCCGCCCTCGTCCTGCATTGGAAGAGCCTGCGCCGGCAGATCCGCGCCCGCGGCCCCGTGACCCTGGTGAGCGACCAGGAGGCGGACGCCTATTTCCAGAGCCGCCCCCGGGACAGCCGCATCGGCGCCTGGGCGAGCCAGCAGTCGCGCCCCCTCGAGAGCCGCTTCGCCCTCGAGAAGGCGGTGGCCGTCAACGCCGCGAAATACGCCGTCGGCGAGGTGCCGCGCCCGCCCTACTGGACGGGCTTTCGCATCGCCCCGGTATCCATCGAGTTCTGGCAGGACAAGCCGTTCCGGCTCCACGACCGGGTCGCATTCACCCGCGAGGGAGAGGGCTGGCGCAAGGTGCGGCTTTATCCTTAAAACGGAGCGCCGCTTCGCGCATTGCGTTTCAGAAACCGCGCTCATTGACAGGGATCGCCCATGTCCTCCTCAGCCCCTTCCACCCGCCGCGTCATGCTGCTCACCGGAGCCAGCCGGGGCATCGGACATGCCACGGTCAAACGCTTCTCCGCAGCGGGGTGGCGGGTCATCACCTGCTCGCGCCACGGCTTTCCCGAGAACTGCCCATGGGAGATGGGGCCGGAGGATCACCTCCAGGTCGATCTGGCCGATGCAGGGGATACGCGCCGTGCCATCGGCGAGGTGAAGGAGCGGCTTGCCGTGGACGGCAGCGTGCTCCATGCGCTGGTCAACAACGCGGGCATCTCTCCCAAGGGCGAGGGCGGCTCCCGCCTCGGGGCGCTCGACACCCGCCATGAGGACTGGCTGCGGGTGTTCCAGGTGAACTTCTTCGCCACGATCATGCTGGCCCGCGGCCTCGTGGAGGAATTGACCAGGGCCAGGGGCTCGGTGGTCAACGTCACCTCCATCGCGGGCTCCCGCGTCCACCCCTTCGCGGGGGCGGCCTACGCCACCTCGAAGGCGGCGCTCGCCGGCCTCACCCGCGAGATGGCGGCCGACTTCGGCCCCCTGGGCGTGCGCGTGAACGCCATATCGCCGGGAGAGATCGACACGGCGATCCTCTCGCCGGGCACGGAAAAGATCGTGGAGCAGGTCCCCATGCGGCGGCTCGGCACCCCCGACGAGGTGGCCAAGGCGATCTATTTCCTCTGCACGGACGCGAGCTCCTACGTGAACGGCGCCGAGCTGCACATCAACGGCGGGCAGCACGTTTGAAAGCAGGCGGAACGGCAAGACCCGACCCTGTCTTTCGGGGCGAGCGAAGCGAGAGCCCGGAGGGACAGTGAGGGCGTCAGCCCTTTCTAGGCCGCCTGCGCCGGCCACGGCCCCACATAGCGCGACTGGGGCCGGATGATGCGGCCGGTCCGCTCCTGCTCGATGGCGTGGGCCGCCCAGCCCGCCGCGCGTCCCGCCGCGAACAGGGGCGTGAAGCCCGCCCGCGGAACGCCCAGGGCTTCCAGCAGTAGGGCGGTGTAGAACTCCACATTGGTGTCGAGGCGGCGTCCCGGCTTGCGGCGCTCCAGCACCTTCAGGGCGGCCGCCTCCACCGCCTCCGCAAGGGCGACGCGGTTGTCGCGGCCCCTGAGCCGGCCGGCTGCGGCCTTGAGCACATCCGCCCGCGGATCGCGCACCCGGTAGATGCGGTGGCCGAAGCCCATGAGGCGCTCGCCGCGCGCGATGGCGGCGTCGAGCCAGCCCTCCGCATTCTCGGCCGTTCCGATGGCGTCGAGCATGTCGAGCACCGGGCCCGGCGCGCCGCCGTGGAGCGGCCCCTTGAGGGCGCAGAGACCGGCCACGACGGAGGAGAGCAGCCCCGCCTCCGTGGACGCGACCACCCGCGCCGCGAAGGTGGAGGCGTTGAGGCCGTGGTCGATCACGGTCACCAGATAGGTGTCGAGCCCCCCAGCCTCTCCGGCGTCGACAGGCGCGCCGCGCAGCATGCGCAGGAGATCGGCCGCATGGCCTGCCGATGGGTCGGGCGCGACGGGCGGCAACCCTTGCGCGCCCCGCACCGCCATGGCCGCCGCCACGGCCGCTCCTCCGACCGCGAGACCGGCCTGGCCCTCCTCCGCATCCGGCAGGGCCGCCAGCAGGAGGCGCATGCCCTCTACGGGGGTCAATCCGGCGAGGTGGGGCGCGAGCGGCGCAAAATGGGCGAAGGCCCTCACCCGCGCCTGCCCGAGACAGCCGCGGGGATCGGCGGAGGCTTCCGGGACGAGCCCGTCCCACAGCATCGCAACCGCATTCTCGTAGGGCGCCTGCCCGGCCAGTTCCTCCAGGTCGTGGCCGCGGATGATCAGGCGTCCCGCCTCCCCATCCACATGGCTGAGGGCGGTTTCGGCGGCAACCACATCATCGAGTCCGATCTTCATGAGACTTCTCCTTCTCGTGGAGGAGCTTCAGGCCGGGATTGCGCCCGCGTCAATCTTGAATCAACATATCAACCTATGTCCCCCCCTTCCCTCGCCCTGATCCCCGCCGAGGACGCCGTCCGCCGCCTGCGCATCAGCCGGGCGAGCCTCTATGCCTATGTGAGCCGGAGCCTGATCCGCTCCTTCTCGTCTCCGCATAATCCCCGCGAGCGGCTCTACGCCCTCGACGACGTGGAAGCCCTGGTGGAGCGCAAGGCCCGGTTCCGCCGCCCGGCGGTTGCGGCGGCCACGGCTCTCGACTGGGGCCTGCCGGTGCTGGAGACGAGCATCACCCGGATCAAGGACGGGCGGCTCTCCTACCGCGACAGGGACGCGATCCTCCTGGCCCGCACCGCGACCCTGGAGGACACGGCCCGCCTGCTGATCGGCGGCCTCGACGAGACAGCTTTCCAGCTTCCATCCAGGTTGCCGGAATGCCCGGGCGCCTCCGCTTTCGGGCCCCATGCCTTCGTGTCGCAGGCGGTGCGTCTGCTCTCGGAGCCTGCCCCTAAGGAGGCGCGGGCCGCGGAAGTGGCGGCGATCCTGCGCCTCGTGGCGGCGGCC
>DASQTM010000373.1:0-3846 GCA_035641875.1 Microvirga sp.
GCCTGGGCTTTCGCGTCAGCGTGCGGGAGGACTTGACCCGCGCCATCGACCTCTCGGGCAGCCTCGACACCGCTCGTGCGGCCTGGGCCAGCGCCGGGGTGGGGATCGCCCGATGATGGACCTCGCGACCCGCGTCTACAACCACACCTGGAAGATCGACCCGATCGTCCGGTCCGTCCTGGACACGGATTTCTACAAGCTGCTGATGGCCCAGACGATCTTTCGCCGCCATCGCGACGTGCAGGTGACCTTCGGCATCCATAACCGCACCACCCGGATCCGCCTGGCCGACATCGTCGACGCGGGCGAGCTGCGCGAGCACCTCGACCATGTGCGCGGCCTGCGGCTCAGCCGGGGCGAATCCACCTGGCTCAGGGGCAACACCTTCTACGGCAAGCGCCAGATGTTCTCGCCCGAGTTCATGGACTGGCTCGAAACCTTCCGGTTTCCGGAATACCTGCTGGAGAAGGAGGACGGCCAATACGTGCTCACCTTCCACGGGCCCTGGATCGAGACCACCATGTGGGAGATCCCGGCCCTGTCGATCCTCAACGAGCTGCGCTCCCGGGGCGTGCTCAAGGACATGGGCAAGTTCGAGCTTCAGGTGCTCTATGCCCGCGCCATGACCCGGGTGTGGGAGAAGATCGAGCGCCTGAGAAAGCTGCCCGACCTGTCGATTGCCGATTTCGGCACCCGCCGCCGCCACAGCTTCCTGTGGCAGGACTGGTGCGTGCAGGCGATGATCGAGGGCCTGGGCTCCTCCTTCCTCGGCACGTCGAACTGCCTGATCGCCCTGCGCCAGGAGGTGGAGGCCGTGGGCACCAACGCCCATGAGCTTCCCATGGTCTATGCGGCGCTGGCCGGGGACGACGAGGAACTGGCCGAGGCGCCCTACCGGGTGCTCGCCGACTGGCAGGAGGATTACGAGGGCAACCTGCGCGTGATCCTGCCCGACACCTACGGCACCACGCAGTTCCTGCAGAGCGCGCCCGGATGGGTGTCGTCCTGGACCGGCATCAGGGTCGATTCCAAGGACCCCATCGAGGGCGGCGAGGAGGCCATCGCCTGGTGGCGCGACCGCGGGCAGAACCCCAAGGAGAAGCTCGCCATCTTCTCGGACGGGCTCGACGTGGACGTGATCGAGCGCATCCACCGGCATTTCCGCGGGCGCATGCGCATCGGCTACGGCTGGGGCACCCTGCTCACCAACGATTTCCGCGGCCTTGCGGCCGACGGCAGGCTCGACCCGATCTCCATCGTGTGCAAGGTCATCTCGGCGGACGGACGGCCCACGGTGAAACTCTCCGACAACCCCACCAAGGCCATGGGGCCGAGGACGGAGGTGGAACGCTACAAGCGCGTCTTCCATATGGGAGAACAGAGCGCGCAGCCGGTGCTGGTGTGATGGCCATGATGATCGACCTCAACTGCGACATGGGCGAGGGCTTCGGCCCTTGGCCCATGGGAGACGACGAGGCGATGCTCGACATCGTCTCCTCCGCCAACATCGCCTGCGGCTTTCATGCGGGCGACCCCTCCATCATGTTCCGCACGGCGGAGATCGCGAAGCGCAAGGGCGTGGCGATCGGCGCCCATCCGGGCTTCAACGACCTGCACGGCTTCGGCCGCCGCGCGATCCGCGGCGACAGCCCGGCCGAGATCGAGCGCATGGTCGCCTACCAGATCGGCGCCATGCAGGCCGTCGCGTCGCTCGCCGGGCACAAGGTGACCTATGTGAAAGCGCACGGCTCCCTCAACAACATGGCGAACGAGGACGAGAGCCTGGCGCTGGCCATCGCGCGGGCCATCAAGGGCGTGGACGCCGGCCTCGTCAACGTGTGCATGCCCGGCCTGCTGATGGAGAAGGCCTCCGACCGGATCGGCCTGCCCGTGGCGCGGGAGATCTTCGCGGACCGCACCTACGAGGACGACGGGACGCTCACCAGCCGCAAGAAGCTCGGCGCGGTCCTGCACGATCCCGTGGCCGCGTCAGAGCGCGTGCTGCGCATGGTGCAGGAGCGGGCGGTGGTCACCACCTCGGGCAAGCGCATCCCGGTGGAGATCGACACGATCTGCGTGCACGGGGACGAGCCCAGCGCCGTCGCCATGGCCCGCGCGGTGCGCGCGAAACTGGAGGAAAACGGCATCGCCATCGCGCCCTTCGCGGGGCCTTGAGGGGGTGTCGTTCAAGGATCACTTCTCGGCCCGCTCCGCCGATTACGCGGCCTACCGGCCCACCTACCCGCCGGCGCTCGTGGATTATCTCGCAGGTCTCTGCGCCGCCACCGACCTGGCGCTCGACGTGGGCTGCGGAACGGGCCAGCTCTCCTGGCTGCTCGCAGAGCGTTTCGAACATGTCATCGCCACCGACGCCAGCGCGCAGCAGATCGACAAGGCCGAGGCGCATCCGAGGGTCGAGTACCGCGTCGCGCCTGCGGAGCGCAGCGGCCTCCCGGACGCATCCGTCGATCTCGTGGCGGCCGCGCAGGCGGCGCATTGGTTCGACCTGCCCGCCTTCTACGCGGAGGCGCGGCGGGTCGGAAAGCCCGGCGCGGTTCTGGCGCTCGTCACCTATGGGGTGATCCGGGCCGATCCCGAGATCGACGCCACCATCCAGCATTTCTACAAGCACGTGGTCGGCCCCTATTGGCCCCCCGAGCGCCGCCACGTGGAGGAGGGCTACCGCTCCTTCGCCTTCCCGTTCGACGAATGGCCCGCGCCGCCGCTTGCCATCGAGGTGCAATGGACCGCCTCCGACCTCATCGGCTACGCGGATACCTGGTCGGCGGCGCGCGGAGCCGAGAAGGCCCTGGGCCGCGCCCCCATCGAAGCATTCGGGCGCAGCCTCATGCAGGCCTGGGGCGACCCGGACCGCCGCCGCACGATCCGCTTCCCCCTGTCCCTGCGCGTCGGGCGGATGTGACGGGAAGGTTGGTGATCGGCACGGTCACCGATGCCGGGCCGTGCTTGAGCGGGCTTTCCAGGCGCATCCACGGGACAATCGCATGAGCGGCGCTGCCCCGCCGGCTGCCCTAGCCTGCATGGCTGCTCTCCGCTGTTTGCACGAACGAGAGGGCTCGCATGTGCCATAAGGATCGGTCTAGAACGGTTCGGCCCCTGCCAAGCCGTTGACTGCCATCCCGCACGATGACCCGGACGCCATGACCCGTACCACCGCGGAACCGCCGATCGCCAAGCCTTCCTTCATTGCCCTGCTCATCGGCGTTGCGGCCGTGAGCCCGCTCGGCATCAACATGTACCTCCCGTCCATGCCCGGCATGGCGCGGGCGTTCGGCGTCGATTACACAACCATTCAGCTGACCCTCTCGCTCTATCTGGCCGCCATGGCGGTCGGGCAGTTGATCGTCGGGTCCCTGTCCGATCGGTTCGGCCGGCGGCCCGTGCTCCTGATCGGGCTCCTGGTCTTCGTGCTCGGCTCATTCATCTGCCTGTCCGCCCAGAATGTCGGCGTCCTGATCGTCGGCCGCGTCGTGCAGGCGGTGGGCGGCTGCGCGGGCATCACCTTGAGCCGCGCCATCGTCCGCGACCTGTACGGGCGCAATCAGGTGGCCAGCATGATCGGCTATGTGACCATGGGCATGGCCATCGCCCCGATGATGGCCCCGACGATCGGCGGCGTGCTCGACACCTTTTACGGGTGGCGCGCCTCCTTCGCGTTTCTGATGATGTTCGGAGGGCTCGCCCTGCTGTTCGCGTTCCGGTCTCTCCCCGAGACGAACCACAATCGCGGCGCGACCGGCTCCATGGGCGAGCTCTGGCTCAGTTACAAGAGCTTGGTTCGATCCCGAATCTTCTGGGGTTACACCTTGGCGGCGAGCTTCACCT
>DASQTM010000374.1:0-4833 GCA_035641875.1 Microvirga sp.
TGTGTTCGCGGCGCTGCAAGCGGGCCGGGCCCATGACGAGGTTGCGGCTTACGAGGAATCCTGGCGCGCCTCGCCCATCGGCTACGATCTCAAGCGCGTGCGCAACGTGAAGCCGCTCTGGTCGAAATACGGCACCGCCGCCGGCGTGGCGCTCGGCGGTCTCGACATGTGGCTGACCGAACTGTTCGGCTGGTCGCCTTTCGGCACCATGAGCCACGGCAAGCCGGATCATGAGACCCTGCTGCCGCTCTCGAAGGTCAAGCCGATCAAGTATGACCGTCCCGATGGCGTCCTGACCTTCGACAAGCTGTCCTCGGTGTTCCTGTCCAACACCAACCACGAGGAGGACCAGCCGGTCCATCTGCGGGTGAAGGACATGGGGCTGCAGAGGGCTTCCGAGCACGACGTCTTCGGCGGCCCCTCGCAGCGCTACTGCCCGGCGGGCGTCTACGAATGGGTCGAGGGCGAGGAGGGCGTGCGCTACCAGATCAACGCCCAGAACTGCGTCCACTGCAAGACCTGCGACATCAAGGACCCGAACCAGAACATCACCTGGGTGACGCCCGAAGGCGGCGGCGGGCCGAACTACATCAATATGTGAGGCATCAGCCCATCAACCCACCCTCCCCGCAGGGGGAGGGAAGAGGCGCAGCCGCCAGAACCGTCGAGAGGCCGCATCGGTCTTTTCCATCAAGAGAATGTGTCCGGCGGCAATCTTCCCTTGCCGCCGCGCCAGGGAGACGCCATTCTCCGGCCTGATTTGGCGCACATCTCCTCTGTCTCCCGAGATGTCGCGATGATTGGAGCCGCGCTTCGTGCCAACCTTCAAACTGCCTTTGGCCCGTAAAGGCCTGCCTTTGCTCGTGATGATGGCTGCCGGCCTTCTGGCTGCGCCCGTCATGGCCGCCAGTCCTGAGCCGAACGAGGTCCTGAGGCCCGCCGAGAGCCTCGAAGGCAATTTCCTGGCGGCCTATGTGGCCGGGTCCGCCCGCGATACCGATGCCGCGACGATCTTCTTCCGCCAGGCCATTGAGGACGATCCGCGCAACCAGGAGCTCCTGGAACGGGGCTTCGTGGCCTTCCTGGCCAACGGCACCATGCCCGAGGCCATCCGCGCGGCGGAGCGCCTGTCCACCCGGGATCCTTCGAACAACCTGGCCCAGTTCGCCCTGAGCGTTCGCGCCCTGAAGGAGAAGCGGTACGCCGACGCCCGCGCCCGCCTCACCAAGGGCTCCCGCGGGCGCCAGGCCGACCTGACCGCGACGCTTCTGACCGCCTGGACCCATGCGGGCTCCAAGGACGGCAAGCAGGCCCTGGCCACGGTGGACAAGCTCAGGGGCGAGCCCATCTTCAACCAGTTCCGGGAATACCACGCCGCCCTCATCGCCGATGTGACCGGCAACCCGGCCGAGGCCGAGAAGCGCTTCAAGGCGGCCTATGAGGGGGGCGAGCGCAACACCCTGCAGGTGGTGGACGCCTACGCCCGCTTCCTGGCCAAGCGCGGACGCCGGGACGAGGCCATGGAGGTTTACAAGAAGTACGACGAGGTGGTGCCGCGCCATCCTCTCGTGCGCACCGCCATGGACGCCCTGAAAGAGGGCAAGCCCCTCATGCCTGCGGTCACCGATGCCCAGGAGGGGGCAGCCGAGCTGCTCTACGGGCTCGGCGTCGTGGGCAACACCCAGGGCGACGAGCTTGCCGCCATCATCTACCTGCGCCTGGGCCTCGACCTGCGTCCCAATCACGACCTGGCTCTGGTGAGCCTAGGCGACGTCTATGAGCGCCTGAAGCAGTACGAGAAGGCGAACGAGATCTTCGCGCGCATTCCCAAGGACTCGCCCATCCGGGCAAGCGCCGACATCTCCATCGGCCAGAACTACGAGCTGATGGGGCGCGGCGACGATGCGGTGGCCTATCTCGAGAAGCTCATGAAGGAGCGCCCCAACGACGTCGAGGTCGTCATGGCCCTGGGCAACGTCCAGCGCTCGCGCAAGAAATACGCGGAATCGGCCGACACCTACAGCAAGGCCATCGAGCTGGTCGGCACCCCTGAACGCAACCACTGGATCCTGTTCTTCTACCGCGGCACCTCCTACGAGCGCTCGAAGCAGTGGGAGAAGGGCGAGGCGGATCTGAAGAAGGCCCTCGAACTGGTCCCGGACACCCTGCCGGCGGGCAAGGCCCAGGTTCTCAACTATCTCGCCTATTCCTGGGTGGACCAGAACATCAACATCGACGAGGCGTTCAAGATGCTCACCCGGGCGGTGGAGCTCGCCCCGCGCGACGGCATGATCATCGACTCCCTGGGCTGGGCCTATTACCGCATGGGCCGTTACGAGGAAGCCGTGCGCGAGCTTGAGAAGGCCGTGGAGTTGAAGGCGGGCGATCCCGTCATCAACGACCATCTGGGCGACGCCTATTGGAAGGTCGGACGCAAGCTCGAGGCGAAGTTCCAGTGGAACCACGCCCAGGCGTCGAATCCCGAGCACGAGGATCTCCTGAAGATCCTAGCCAAGATCGACAACGGGATGCCGGACGATCCCAAGCCCGCCGCGGCCGAAACGGCGCCCCCGCCCGCGCCCCAGCCGGAAGCGCCCCAGCAGAGCGGTGGGTAGGTTTCACGTTGATTGCACCATCATGGCCGGGCTCGCCCCGGCCATTTTCGTTTCAGCCCACCGGGTCGGGTTCTCGCGGCGCTCGCCCGGAATGACAGCGAGGCGCGACCCCCATCCTCCACTCTTCCCATCCGTCGCCCTCTCGGGCATGGATGCCCCATGCCCAAGCCTCTCGCCACCCGCGCTCCCGCCAAGATCAACCTGACCCTGCACGTTCTGGGGCGGCGCGAGGACGGCTACCACCAGCTGGAGAGCCTGGTCGCCTTCGCGGCGACCGGCGACAGCCTGAGCCTCGAACCGGGGCCGGGTCTGGGTCTCAGGCTCAGCGGCCCGACCGCGTCCCTCGCCGGAAGCAACGCGGACAATCTCGTCCTCAAGGCCGCTCGCCTTCTCGCAGAGCGCCGGGGGGGCCTGCGCGTGGGGACCTTTCACCTCGTCAAGCGCCTGCCCGCCGCCGCCGGGGTCGGCGGGGGCTCGTCGGACGCCGCCGCCGCCTTGCGGCTTCTCGCCCGCCTCAACGACTTGCCCCTGTCCGGTCCGGCTTTGCTTGAGGCGGCCCGCCTGACCGGCGCCGACGTGCCCGTGTGCCTGGAGCCGAGGGCCCGGATGATGCGCGGGGCCGGGGAGGAGCTGGGACCCTCGCTTTCCCTGCCGCGCCTTTTCGCCGTGCTGGTCAATCCCCGCGTGCCGGTGGAGACGCCGACGGTGTTCAAGGCCCTCGGCTTGCAGCCGGGGCAGGGCATGGCCGGGGCGGGGCATCCGGTGGTGGAGAGGGGGCAGAGCGAGGGCCTTGTCGGGATGCTGGCGGGCGCGCGCAACGACCTGGAGCCGCCGGCGCTCAGGGTTCAGCCGCTGATCGGCGAGGCGCTGGAGGCCGTGTCGGTCACGGTGGGCTGCCGTCTGGCGCGCATGTCCGGCTCTGGGGCGACGGTGTTCGGGCTCTATGACGATTGCCATGCCGCCGCCGGGGCGGCGAAGCGCATTGCGCGCCGGCATCCGGGCTGGTGGGTGAAGGCGACGAGTTTGCGCTAGCCGACGCCTTCGTTGTGATGGAACGCCGTCCCGGCCCTCAATACGCCCGCGCGATGCAGAAATCGACCGCTTCCAGAAGCGCCTGCTTCATGGGGCCGTTGGGAAAGAGCGCGAGGGCGTCCCGGGCCATGGCCCCGTAGTGGCGCGCCCGCTCCACCGTATCTTCCAGGGCGCGGTGGCGGCGCATGATGGCGATGGCCTGCTCCAGGTCGCTGCCCTGGATGTCGCCGCTCTCCAGAACCCGCTTCCAGAAGGCGCGCTCCTCGTCCGAGCCGCGGCGGAAGGACAGGACCACGGGCAGCGTGATCTTGCCCTCGCGGAAATCGTCCCCCACGTTCTTGCCCAGGGTCGCGGCCTTGCCGCCGTAATCGAGGGCGTCGTCCACGAGCTGGAAGGCGATGCCGAGATTCATGCCGTAGGAGCGGCAGGCGGCCTGCTCGGCCTTGGGCCGCCCGGCGATCACCGGGCCGACCTCGCAGGCTGCGGCGAAGAGCTCCGCGGTCTTGCCGCGGATCACCGCGAGATATTCGTCCTCGGTGGTTTCCGTGTTCTTGGCCGCGGCGAGCTGCATCACCTCGCCCTCGGCGATTACGGTGGCGGCGGCGGACAGGATGTCGAGGGCGCGCAGCGACCCCACTTCCACCATCATGCGGAAGGCCTGGCCCAGCAGGAAGTCGCCCACGAGGACGCTGGCCTCGTTGCCCCATTTGATGCGGGCGGCGATCTTGCCCCGACGCATGTCGCTCTCGTCCACCACATCGTCATGGAGGAGGGTGGCCGTGTGCATGAACTCCACCGCGGCCGCCAGCTTCACATGCCCGTCGCCCTGGTAGCCGGAGAGACCGGACGTCGCGAGGGTGAGCATCGGGCGCAGGCGCTTGCCGCCGGACGAGATGAGGTGGTTCGCCACTTCCGGGATCATGGTGACCTCGGAGCCCGTGCGCGACAGGATCATCGCATTGACCCGCTCCATATCGGAGGCCACAAGGGAGACGAGCTTTTCGATGCTCGCGTTCTTCTCGGGATGCTTGTCTTCGAACGGAAGGACGACGCCCACGTCTCAAACCCGGGTTGCCGGCCGGCGAGGCCGGTAGGAATGTAGGGCCTGTCTTCCGTTCGGGTTTCCATGGAAACCCGAACGGAAGACAGGCCCTACATTCCTACCGGCCTCGCCGGCCGGCAACCC
>DASQTM010000375.1:0-6381 GCA_035641875.1 Microvirga sp.
GGAGATGCTGGCCTCGCCCCAGATCACGTCGACCTTGTTCTTTTTCAGGAGCATGCCGACGCCGCCGTTCAGGCGGCCGGAGACTCCGCGCGAGCGCTGCACGATGGCCGCCGCGTCGAAGCCGATCTTCTCCGCCGAGAGCCCGTAATCCTTGGCGTGCTCCATGTAGTGGAAGATCTCGGCTGAGCGCAGCAGCGCCTTGGTGGGAATGCAGCCCCAGTTGAGGCAGATGCCGCCGAGATGCTCGCGCTCCACGACGGCCGTCTTGAGCCCGAGCTGCGCCGCCCGGATCGCCGCCACATATCCCCCCGGCCCGCCGCCGATGACGATGATGTCGTATTGGTTTGCCATGGTGTCCCCCGTCATGCCCGGGCTTGGCCCGGGCATCCACGTCTTTGGATGCCGGACCGTTGAAGAAAGGCGTGGATGGCCGGCACAGGGCCGGCCATGACGATCAGCGTTATACGAGCATCCCCATGGGGCTCTCGATGAGCTGCTTGAACGCAGCCAGCAGTTCCGCGCCGAGCGCCCCGTCCACCACCCGGTGATCGCAGGAGAGGGTCACGGTCATGGCCTGGATGACGGCGGGAGCGCCGTTCTTCACCACCACGCGGTTCTCGCCCGCGCCCACCGCCAGGATCGTGCCCTGGGGCGGGTTGATCACGGCCTGGAAGTTCTTGATGCCGAACATGCCGAGATTGGACACAGCCGTGGAGCCGCCCTGATATTCCTCGGGCTTCAGGCGGCGGTTGCGGGCGCGGCCCGCCATGTCCTTCACCTCCGCCGAGATGGCCGTGAGCGTCTTCTGCTCGGCCCGGCGCACCACCGGGGTGAACAACCCGCCTTCGATGGCCACCGCCACGCCCACGTCCGAGTGCTTCATCTTCAGGATGCGGTCCTCGGCCCAGACCGAGTTCGCGGCCGGCACCCGCTGGAGCGCGATGGCCAGCGCCTTGATGACGAAGTCGTTGACCGAGAGCTTGTAGGCGGGTTTGCCGTCCTTGTCCTTGCCCGCTGCCCCGTTGAGCTGCTCGCGAAGCGCCATGAGGGCGTCGAGCTCGCAATCGAGCGACAGGTAGAAATGCGGCACGGTCTGCTTCGATTCGACCAGGCGCTTGGCGATGGTCCGGCGCATGCCGTCCAGGGGCACCTCCTCGTAGGCGCCGGCCTCGAACATGGCCTTGACCTGATCGGCCGAGGCGCTCTGGGCGAGCTGCGGCGCGGCGGGCTTCGCGGCCGGAGCGGGCGCGGGAGTTGCAGCGGCCGCCGGGGCCGGCGCGGCGGCGGGAGCCGCGGCAGGCTTCGCGCCTCCGCCCGAGAGCGCCGCCCGCACGTCCTTCTCCACCACGCGGCCGTGGGGGCCTGAGCCCTGCACGGCGGCGATGTCGATGCCGGATTCCTTGGCGACGCGCTTGGCGAGCGGCGAGGCGAACACGCGCCCGCCGGCCTGCCCTGACGCGCCGGCCCCTGCCCCGTTGGGCTTTGCCGGCTGAGCGGGCCCGCTCGGAGCCTGGTCGACGCGGGCGTAGGACATGTGCGCGGCCTGATCGCCCGGGATGGCGTTGGCCCCTGGCTGGGGCGCCGCCGCGGGAGCCGCCGGTGCGGCCGGAGCCGGCGCAGCCTCGGCCTTCGGCGCAGGGGCCCCGCCGGAGGGAGCGGAAACGCTCTTCGGGTCCTCGCCCTCGCCGGCGATGAGGGCGATGAGTTGGTTGACGGGCACGTCGGACGTGCCTTCGGGCACCACGATCTTGGCGAGGATGCCTTCGTCCACCGCCTCCACTTCCATGGTGGCCTTGTCGGTTTCGATCTCGGCGAGGATGTCGCCGGATTTCACCGCGTCGCCTTCCTTCTTCAGCCACTTGGCAAGGTTGCCCTTTTCCATGGTGGGAGACAGCGCGGGCATCAGGATGTTGATGGGCATGGCGTTTGGGATCCTGACTGAGGGGTTAGTTGATGGCTTGGGTGGAGCCGGGGTCGGACGGATCGTCCAGCTCGGCCTGGATTCCGGCGGCGATCTCCGTCATGGCGTCCTCTTCCGAGATGTCGGTTTCCATGGCGTAGACACGGGCGGCGTGACGGGCGAGATCCACCAGGAGCACGCCCCAGGTGAACGGATCGTCGAAGGCGCGGCGAAGCGCGATGCTCACCGCCCCGTCGACCACCGAAGCCCGCAGGATCTCGACGCCGCCCTTTTCGAGCACGTCGGGCGGAACGTTGAGGGCTTCGAATTTCCGTTGAGTCATAGCGCCTACCTGTAGCAAACCGCCTTCGCGGCCTGGACCACCTCGCCCACATTCGGCAGCGCCAGCTTTTCGAGGTTCGCCGCGTAGGGCATGGGCACGTCCTTGCCGGTCACGCGCACCACCGGCGCGTCGAGGTAGTCGAACGCGTTCTCCATGATGCGCATGGCGATCTCGGCGCCGACGCCGGATTGCGGGAAGCCCTCCTCCACCGTGACGCAGCGGCCGGTCTTCATCACCGAGGCCACGATGGTGTCGGTGTCCATGGGGCGGATGGTGCGCAGGTCGATCACCTCGGCCTCGATGCCTTCCTTCTCCAGCTCCTGCGCAGCCTTGAGCGCATAGGTCATGCCAATGGAGAAGGACACGATGGTCACGTCCTTGCCCTCCCGGTGGATGCGCGCCTTGCCGATGGGCACTGTGAAGTCGTCGAGCTTCGGCACCGGGAAGGACTGGCCATAGAGAATCTCGTTCTCCAGGAAGATAATGGGATTCGGGTCGCGGATGGCGCTCTTGAGGAGGCCCTTGGCGTCGGACGCCGAATAGGGCGCGATGACCTTGAGGCCCGGAACGTTGGAGTACCAGGCGGCGTAGTCATGGCTGTGCTGCGCGCCCACGCGGGCCGCCGCGCCGTTGGGGCCGCGGAACACGACGGGCGCGCCGAGCTGGCCGCCGGACATGTAGAGCGTCTTGGCCGCCGAGTTGATGATGTGGTCGATGGCCTGCATGGCGAAGTTGAAGGTCATGAACTCCACGATGGGCTTGAGCCCCGTGAAGGCCGCGCCGACGCCCACGCCGGCAAAGCCGTGCTCGGTGATCGGCGTGTCGATGACCCGGCGCGCGCCGAATTCCTGCAGCAGCCCCTGCGTGACCTTGTAGGCGCCCTGGTATTCGGCCACTTCCTCGCCCATGACGAGCACGAGCTCGTCCCGGCGCATCTCCTCGGCCATGGCGTCGCGAAGGGCTTCGCGCACGGTCATGTTGACGAGCTCCGTGCCCTCGGGAATTTCGGCGAAGGCGTTGTAGGAGCCGCGGCTCGTGATCACCGACGGAGCCGCCGGAACCGAGACGCCGCCCTGATCCTGCCCCTGGCGTTCGATGGGAGCCGGGCGATCCGTCATGCCCTCGGCCTGCATGTCGGGAACGGGCGCGGGCTGCGGTGAGCTCGGGCCGGGCGCGGGAGGAGCCTCGCCGCCCCCTTGAGCCGGGGCCCGGGAGGCTGCCGCCGACACGTCCTCGCCCTCGCCTGCCAGAATCGCGATGGGCGTGTTCACGGCGACGTTGTCGGTGCCGTCGGAGACCAGGATCTTGGCGAGCACGCCTTCATCGATGGCCTCGACCTCCATGGTGGCCTTGTCGGTCTCGATCTCGGCCAGGATGTCGCCGGGTTTGACCTTGTCGCCTTCGTTCTTCAGCCATTTGGCCAGTTTGCCCTGCTCCATGGTGGGGGAGAGGGCCGGCATGAGAATGTCTGTGGGCATTTTGAAATTCTCTCAAGCGTCGGGTCAGGGTGTTAGCTGAAGTTGAGACCGGTGATCTCGTTGATTGTGGCGATCGTCTCAGGAGGCTTGCAGATGAAAAGATCGCTTGGATTTATCAAGTGACAAGCAAGTCGCTTGTTGGACCCCGAAGCGGACAGATGCTCCTGGAACCATTGCAGGATGCCGGTGTCGGCCCGTTCATGGTCCACGGTCAGGGTGATGCGCTCCGTCTTGCCGTTCTTTTCCACTTCGACCCATGCCACCTTCTGTTTAAAGTCGACATGATCCCGCACGGTGTCGAAGGCGATCTCACCGTCCGACAGATCGCACAGGCGTTGGACGATGCTGACATAGGGATGGGGGTCCTCTGCGCAGTCCTCCTCGAAATACCAGACGACGGGGGACAGGCCGGCTCCGTTCGAGTGCTCCTCGCTCGAGCTCATCCCCATGATCGTCAACAGGAGTCCGTGTCCCCGTTGCGCGATGTCCTCGCGGGACCAGTCGAGGCGAAAGAGGTCCTCGGTCGAAGCACCCGTGCGGAGCCGGATGCCAACTCCGCTCAGCTTCTGGAGCATGACCTCGACCGTCGGATCCTCCACCTCGGAGAAGAACCGCTTGAAGAAGCCCATCGATCAACGGGCCTCGAGCAGAATGTCCGTATAGAGCTCGGACGGATCCGGCTCCGGATCGTGCGTGGCGAATTCGGCCGCCTCGTTGACGATCTCGCGCACGCGGCTGTCGATGGCCTTCAGCTCGTCCTCCGACATCCTCCAGCTCTCCAGAAGACGGCGGCGCACCTGCTCGATGGGGTCGTGCTCCTCGCGCATGCGGGCGACCTCGTCCTTGGTGCGGTACTTGGCCGGGTCGGACATGGAATGGCCGCGGTAGCGGTAGGTCTGCATCTCGAGGATGTAGGGCCCCTTGCCCGTGCGGGCATGCTCGACGGCCCGCTGCCCGGCCGCGTAGACCGCGCGAACGTCCATGCCGTCCACCTGCTCGCCGGGGATGTTGAAGGACACGCCGCGCTTGGAGAAGTCCGTCTGCGCCGAGGCGCGGGACACGGAGGTGCCCATGGCGTAGCGGTTGTTCTCGATCACGTAGACCACGGGCAGCTTCCACAGCTCCGCCATGTTGAAGCTCTCGTAGACCTGGCCCTGGTTGGCGGCGCCGTCGCCGAAATAGGTCAGGCACACGTTGCCGTTGTCGCGATACTGGTTGGCGAAGGCGATGCCGGTGCCGAGCGACACCTGCGCGCCGACGATGCCGTGGCCGCCGTAGAAATGCTTCTCCTTGGAGAACATGTGCATGGAGCCGCCCTTGCCCTTCGACAGGCCGCCGCGGCGTCCGGTCAGCTCGGCCATGACGCCTCTCGCGTCCATGCCGCAGGCCAGCATGTGGCCGTGGTCGCGGTAGCCGGTGATCACCTGGTCGCCGTCCTTGGTCGCCATCTGCATGCCGACCACCACGGCCTCCTGGCCGATATAGAGGTGGCAGAACCCGCCGATGAGCCCCATGCCGTACATCTGGCCGGACTTCTCCTCGAAGCGCCGGATCAGGAGCATGTCGTTATAGGCCGCGAGGTCCTGGTTCTTGTCGAATTGGGGATTGTTGGGGGCAGCTCCTCGTGCGGAGCTCTTGTGGGGAGTGGACTTGTTAGCCGCGCCGGAAATGGCGCGGCCCGCCTTGCGGGCAGCAACAGCCATCGGGTTCCTCCGAAGGGTTTCCTCGACGAAAGTTCTAGCGCAGTCCATACCGGAAAGCGAGGGGTGCGAAAGCGGTTTTGCGCTGCACAACGAAATGTGCAAGCCTATGACATTGCTTTTTTATTTCGATTTAACTCGATTTCAGTTAAGCGGAATTTTCCGGCTATTTCGGATCCGGCCCGGTGATGATCACGAGATCGTTGCGATGCACGCGCCCCAGCATGACGCGCGCTCTCTCTTCGAGCAGATCCCGGTCGATCTGATCCTTGCGGAGAAGGGCGATGCGGCGCTCCCAATCGGTGCGCTCCGTCTTGAGAACATCCAGCTCCTTGGAAAGTTCGGCCACCTGGGCCCCATATTTCTGCTGGGCCTCGATGCCGCGCGCGCCGCTATGGGCATGATGGAAGAAGTAGCCGACCACCGCCGCCGAGACGCCGTAGAGCATCAGGGGAATGAGGAATCGTCGTGCGCGTCTGCGGATCACCATGCCTTAAATCCTAAGGCGGGATGGTTAAGGAGAGGTTGAAATCGCAGGGACCCGCGCAGGAGGCGCTCACTCCCCGTCATCCTTCTCCAGGGAGATGGACATGGTCGAGACCACGAAGTCCTGCGCCATCTGGTTCGGCACGTCGGCGGCATGGACGGCGTATTCGTCCTCCGGCCTCACCACGTCCTTCAAGGTCTTGTGAGCCCCCTCGGGAAACCCGATCCGTATCTGGATCTTGCGGAAGGCGTGGCTCGTGGGAGGGTTCATCAGCACCCCGCGGAAGTCGCAGGGGCAGAGCAGGATCTCGAACGGTTCCCCGGCCACGGCCTCCAGATGCCGGATCCCCATGCCCAGGCGAATGCCGCTGCTCGTATGCCAGGGGCTCGTCCCGTCGGGCGCGGCCGCATTCTTCTCGACGATGATCGATTGCGGCTGCGAGGCGGATGGCAAGGCCAGGCATTCCCGGATAT
>DASQTM010000376.1:0-5749 GCA_035641875.1 Microvirga sp.
ATGGTGCGGAAGGTCTGGCTGTCGATCATCGTCTGGGCGAAAGCCGGGGTCGAGACGGATGCAAGCAAGGCCGCAAGGGCAACATACTTCTTCATAGGGTGAACTCCTGTTTTTAGGGGTGGCAGAACACCGCGCCAAGCCGACAGGCTTGCAATTGTCATGGGCGACTGCTGCTCCCCTTCAACGAGGAGACGTTGAGGCAGTTCCAGAAAAGGTTCTTTTCTTGAGGAATAGGCTCAAGATTGCTGCTTATAGCCTGGCTGTTGAGGCGGATATTCGGGAATACGCAAGCTGAGCTATAGGAGGCCGAACATCATGGCTTGGCGACAGGCTGCCCGATGCGGGCCAGCGACAGCATGCCCATGCCGCCCACCGTTCCGTCGGGCCGCAACCCCCGCAGCTCCGCCGCCAGGAGAAAGCCCGTCTCGTCCCGGCCGATGGTGAAGAGGTGGTAGCCTGCCTTGTGGGTGAGGGTTCCGCCGCGGGCGGAGGCCGAAGGGGCTCCGATCACCGGCACGGGCCCGCGGGGGCCGTCGAGATGGGCCAGCGATCCCACATGGTTGTGCCCGTGGAGGATGAGCTCCGCGCCCACGCGGCCGATCATGGCCTCGAACCGGGGCGCGTCGGTGAGATTGCGGCCCGGTTCCGCGCCGCCCACATGGGGCGGGTGGTGGATGAGCACGACGCGAAAGCAGGACGGGTCGCGGCCCAGCTCCGCCAGCATCGCCTCCGCGGCCTTGGTCTGCCTGGAGCCCACCCGCCCGGTCGCCACGAAGGGAAGGGTGGGAATGGCCGAAGACAGGCCCAGGATGGCGATGGGGCCGTAGCGGCGCAGGAACGGGAAGGCGGCCTCGGTTCCGTCGTCGCCCCGGGTCCAGGGGCTCACCGTCTTCAGCAGGCCTTCCAGGGAGCCGCGCACATAGGCGTCGTGGTTGCCCGGCACGAAGGTGACCCGGGCCGGGTCCCCCAAGGCCTCCAGGAACACCCGCGAGGTCTTCCATTCGTCGGGCAGGCCGATGTTGCAGGTGTCCCCGGTGCAGGTGATGTGGTCGGGCTTCTGCGCATGGATGTCGGCGACGAGCTCCGCCAGCAGCTCCATGTCGTGCATATCCTCCCGGCTGCGGTGCCAGTTGTACCAGCCGGTGAGGCGCTTGCTGAGCAGCTGCTTCAGGCGCGGACGCGGCAGCGGTCCCACGTGCGGGTCGGTCAGATGTGCAATTCGGAACATGGCGGCCCGTTCAGGTGGCTCTGCGACAGTTCTCCCGAAGCTCTCGCGCCGTCAAGCGGCGCCGGGCGGGACGCCGCCGGCGCTTTCCGGTCAAAGGCCCCTGGGACGCCAGCCCCCATAACGAGAAAGGCCGCCCTCTGGATGATCCAAAAGGCGGCCCACGGTCATGTCGTCGGGATCGCTTCGGGCGATCCGAAGCCGGTCAGTACTGAGCGCCGGGAATCAGGGTCGAGTAGATCGCGTGGTCCTCGAGATCGAGGGCCGGGGACCAGGAGAAGCGGGCGCTGCGGTTGAGATAGGAGAGGATCAGGGAGATGAACATGGGGAACGCCTTTTGTTGAGAATGTGTTACACCCGGATACGGCAAAGGTCACGCGCCCGTTTGATGGATCAGCCATGCGTTTGATGAATGCGCCCGTTCATGCTTCGGTAAGGGTGCTGTGATCACCTCCTCCAATGCCTGACGACCGGAAATCCCGACCGGCCTCCCGCCTCGTGAGCTGGGGGCTTCACACCTATTGGCGCTTCGCCCGCGGCATGACCCTGGGGGTGAGGGCGGTGGTGCTCGACCGGCAGGGGAGGGTCTTCCTCATCCGACACACCTATGTTCCGGGCTGGCATCTTCCGGGCGGCGGCGTGGAGACCGGCGAGACGGCCCTGGAGGCCCTCACCCGCGAGCTGCAGGAGGAAGCCTGCATCGCTGTCGACGAGCCTCCGCAGCTCACGGGAGTTTACTTCAACAACCGGATCTCCCGGCGCGACCACGTGCTGGTCTATGTGATCAGGCATTTCACCGTGCTGGGAACGAAGCAGCCCGACCGGGAGATTGCGGAAGCCGGGTTCTTCCCCCTCGACGGCCTTCCCGAGGGCACCACGGGCGCAACCCGCCGCCGGCTGGCGGAGATCCTCGACGGGCAGCCCCCGGCGGCGATCTGGTGAGATTGCGCCCCGCGCCGGACGCTGCTATGGCCTGAAAACCCTGAGGACACCCCTGATCCCATGAGCACCGCGCGGATTCTGCGACGACGAAACGGCTGACGCTTCCGTCCGCCGCCATTGTCGTCGTCTTCATACGAGTCCGTCCATGACCGAGCTCTCCCTGATCATCCGCGCCGAGCAGCCCATCGACGCCGAGCCCATCGAGCGCCTGCACGAGCGCGCCTTCGGCCCGGGCCGCTTCGCCCGCACCGCCTCCCGGCTGCGGGAAGGGGCGCCCCACATCCTCGATCTCTCCTTCACGGCCCTTGTCGGCACCCTGCTGGTCGGTTCCGTGCGCCTCACTCCCGTGATGGCCGGCGAGGAGCCCGCCTTAATCCTGGGGCCGCTCACGGTCGAGCCCGCCTTCGAAAGCCGCGGCATCGGCGCGGCCCTCATGAGCCGTTCCCTGGAGGCCGCCAGGGCGAAGGGCCATACCCTGATGCTGCTGGTGGGCGACGAGCCCTACTACAGCCGCTTCGGCTTCAAGCGCATCCCGCCCCAGCACCTGCAGCTCCCAGGGCCCGTCGACCCGGCCCGCTTTCTGGCCTGTGAGCTGGAAGAGGGCGCGCTGTCCCGCGCCAGGGGCCTGGTGAGCCCGCTGCCGAGGGCGTAGCGCGAGGGGATTCCCTTCCTGGCGGGCTCACGCCCGCGACCGCTTCGCTCCGGCCGGTCCGGTCTGAAAGACCGGCAGAATGACACGGAGGGTGTGACGCTGCCTGTTTGACACCGGCTGTCATCCCCGGCGTGCCGAAGGCGAGGTAAGGGGATCGCGTGCAAAGTATCACGCCATCTTCTCTCCCCTTGCCACCGGACTGACGCGTCGACCTCTCCCTGAGGGAGAGGTGAAGTCGCGCCTCACTCTCTCATCGCCTCACCCGGCCGCACCACCCCCACCCTAGCTCTCCCCACAAGGGGGAGGGGAATGGCGCGCGGTCCTGAACGGGCCTCAGGCCCGCCTGCGCCCTTCCGTCAGCCAGGCCGCGAGCGTGGCGCCCACGAGGAGCACGAGGCCGAGGAAGCCCAGGGCCAGGGGGAAGACGGAGACGCCGCGGACGATGGCGCTCTCGCTGGGCCTGATGCCGATCCAGTCGCTGCCCGAGAAGCGCGAGCCCGAATGCACCGCGAGGATGCGGGGCACGGTGATGCTCTGGCCCCCGGCCATGGCCACGCGCCGCACGGAGCCCCCCGTCGCCTCCGCGATGGGGGCGAGGGATTCCGTGTTGCTGAACACGTCCATGAGCTCGCGGGGATTGGCGGGGCCCACGCTCACGAAGGCGATGAGGTCGCCTGAGCGCACCGTGTGCAGGCCGAGCTCGCGGCTGGCCACCTGCGCGGTGAACAGGCCCGGGCGGGTCTGCCCCAGGGCGATGCTGCTCTCGGCGCCGCTCGGGGCGACCAGGGTGGCGGGAGCGGCGGTCTCGGCCATGGTCTGGCGCTCGATGCGGATGTCGCGCCCGGCCACGCTGGCGCGCAGGGCCTCCTCCTCCAGGGTGGGCTCCTTCATGAGCCAGTGGGCGAGGCGGCGCAGGAGGTCGAGATGCGGGCCGCCGTCCTGATAGCCCCGCGCCCAGAGCCAGGCGTGGTCGGACAGAAGCAGCGCCACCCGGCCCTTGTCCTCCCGGCGCAGGACGAGGAGCGGCAGGTCGTTGGCGCCCGACATCACGGTCGAGCCCGACTGGACCTGGGCGTCGATGATGCGCAGCCACTCGCCCCAGGCGGGAGGATCGCTCTCGGAGCCCGGCAGGTCCCGGGTCACCGGATGGCGCTCGCCCGTATCGGTGATGGCCGCCTTGTAGGGCTGCTCGACGATGCGGCCGTTCGGCGCGCCGGGAATGATCGGCGCAAGCCGGGTCTGGGCGAGGCTGCCGTAGCTGGCGAATTCCGGCCCGGCGGCTACGAGGATCGCGCCGCCCTCGCGCACGTAGCGCACGATGTTCTCGAAATAGCTCGAGGGCAGGATGCTCTGGTTGGCGTAGCGGTCGAAGATGATCAGGTCGAATTCCTTGATCTTCTGCTGGAACAGCTCCCGGGTCGGGAAGGCGATGAGGGAGAGCTCGTTGATCGGCGTCCCGTCCTGCTTCTCCGGCGGACGCAGGATGGTGAAATGCACGAGGTCCACGTTGGCGTCGGATTTCAGCAGGTTGCGCCAGGTGCGCTCGCCCGCATGAGGCTCGCCGGACACGAGGAGCACGCGCAGCTTCTCGCGGAT
Organism: Microvirga sp.; assembly: GCA_035641875.1. GTDB lineage: Bacteria > Pseudomonadota > Alphaproteobacteria > Rhizobiales > Beijerinckiaceae > Microvirga. The sequence continues at coordinate 4,416 of DASQTM010000376.1, forward strand.
GCCCTCGATGGAGACCACGGCGCGGTTGTTGGCCTGGGTCAGCTCATTGGGCAAGCCTTCCACCTCGAGTTCGACCACGTTGGGGCCGCCATGGTCGATCCGCACCTGGATCGAGAAGGGCGTATCGGCCCGCACCTGCTGGCGGGTGAACACCTGCCCGTCGCGGCGCACGGTCACGAGGGCCGAGCCCGTACCGCCGCGCTCCATGAACTGAGCCCGGATGGTCTGGTCCTTGCCCACGATGCCGAAGCGGGGGGCCTCGACCAGCTTGATCTGCCGGTCGCGCTCGTCGGGCCGGCCGGTCACCAGGGCGTGGAGGGGGGCCTTGAAGCCCAGGCCGTCCACGGAGTTCGGAATGTCGTGAACCACCCCGTCGGTGACGAAGACCACGCCGGCCAGGCGGTCCGGCGGCACGTCGGCGAGGCCGTTGGACAGGGCGGCGAACAGGCGCGTGCCGTCGTCGCCGCCCCCGTCGACCGCATCGATGTAGCGGGGCTCCACGTTGGGGAGGGCGCCGAAGCGGCGCTCCAGCTCGGCGCGCACCTGATCGGTCATGGGGGAGCGGTCGCCCAGGGTCTGGGAGGTCGAGCGGTCGACCACCACGGCCACCACGTCCTTCACCTTCTCGCGCTCCTCCTGCACCAGGGCCGGGTTGGCGAGCGCCAGGAGGACGAGGCCGAGCGCCACCGCCCGGAGGATCGCCACCGGTCCCCGGGTGAGCAGGGCGAGGATTCCGAGGAGCAGGGTGACCGCGCCCAGGGCCCAGAGCGCATAGGCGGGGATGAGGGGCGAGAAACTGACCGAGAGCAAAGGGATCTCCCTCAGGCCTGTTTGCCGGATGCAGCAAACAGGCTTCCGTTACGGGTTCGAGGCGTTTTCGGGGGCAAGGTCGGGACCTGCTTTTGCATGAAAACGCCCTTGCCCTTATTGCCCGAGACGCTCGAGCAGGGCGGGCACGTGCACCTGGTCGGACTTGTAGTTGCCGGTGAGCGCATACATGACCATGTTGACGCCGCCGCGATAGGACATCTCGCGCTGGCGCTGGTCGCTGCCGACGATGGGGTTGAGCCATTCGCCCCGGGAGCCGATGGCCCAGGCGGCCGCCAGATCGTTGGCCGTGATGATGATGGGCGAGACCCCGTCGCCCGAGCGGGCCGGGCGGCTGGCCTCCCCTTCCGCCTGCGGCGGCAGAACCTCGACCCAGGTCTGGCCGGTGGCGTAGCGCCCGGGGAACGAGTCGAGAATGTAGAAGGTCTTGGTGAGCACGTGATCGGCGGGGATCGGCTCCAGCTCCGGGATGTCCAGGGTCGCGAGCATGCGGCGCAGGTATTGCC
>DASQTM010000377.1:0-4652 GCA_035641875.1 Microvirga sp.
GAGATCGGCGAACCCCTGGTGCCGAACCGATCGGCCACCCGGTCTGCGACGGTGCCGAAGATGAAGAGGTCGTGCCAGGGCTTGAACTCGCCGGAAGCCGCCGCCTTCAGGAGGTCCTTGTAGGTGACGTCGCCCTCCTGCCCCGAGGCCCTGGCGAGGGCCTCGCGTTGCGGCCATTCCATCTCCACGGGCGGCACGGCGATGAACAGCGCGCCCGGGAAATCACTGGACGCCAGACCCGACTGGCCCACGGCCTCCTCGGCCGCCAGCATGGCGAGGCGCTCCGACAGCACCGGCGCGCAGAAGGGCTCGACCTCGACCGAGTCGATGGTGCCGGCAATCGTGGTGCGCAGGCCTTCCGTGGGGAAGCGGTTGATGCGGTGGATGCCGGACCGGCCCGCCGTGAGCGCCGCCCAGGTGTCGTCCTTGCCCTGGCCGAGGGAGGTCACCACGCCGAGGCCGGTGACGGCGACCAGCGGACGGCCTTGTGTGTCGCGAAGCGCCATGCGGTTCTCCTCAAATGGCCCTGGTGAGCCGCAGGGCCCCCTCGCCGCGCCAATGGCCCACGGAGGTGACAAGGGCCTCCCCCGCCTCACCCCTGGCGATCAGGCCTGCGGCGAGCGCAACCCCGGTAGGGGCCTGGGCCTCCATGGTGTGGCCGACGAGATCGCCGGTGGCGTGAACGGCGGCGCCGGGAGCGATGTCCCTCAGGGCGGCCTGCTCCTCTTCGGTGATCCCCCGGATGCCGGTGGCGCCGGAGATCACCGCGTCGGGCTTTGCGCCGAGTTGCCCCGCCAGGGCGTGGAGCGACTGCTCGACGCTGCCGGGCCTGCGGCGGCTTCGGTCGGAGGCCACACCCGCAACGGCCGCAAGGGGCTTCACCCCGCGCGAGCCGGCGTGCTCGCGGGATTCCAGCACCAGGAAGCAGGCGCCGGAGCCGAGGATCATGCCGCCGCCGCTGGCCGGGCGGTCCCAGACCGGGGCGTAGGGCTTCTTCCAGAGAAAGCCGCCCATCTCGTAGATGAGGAGCACGTCGGGCCGCTCGGCATTATAGGCGCCGCCGACCAGGAAGATGTCGTCCTGGCCCGAAGCAATGCGCTCCCGTGCGATGCGGATCGCGTCGACGCCGCTCGATTCCTCGCCCATGAAGGTGCGGGACGCGCCGGTGACCCCGTGGACGATGGCGATATTGCCGGCGAGAAGGTTCGAAAGCTGCGCCAGGAACAGGGTCGGGCGCAGGTCGCCCATGAGGCGCTGGTTGAGGAAGACGCCCGGGTTCTCGGCCTTGGCCAGGCCCGTGAGAATCTGCCCGTCGACCCCGTAGTCCCGCTCGCCGCCGCCCGCCGACACGATGAGCTGCATGCGGCCTTTCAGGGCAGCGTCGTCCTTCGCGCCCGCGGCGTCGAGGGCGAGGCCCGCCGCGTAGCAGCCCAGCTTCTGCCAGGGCTCCATCTGCCGCTGGTCGGATTTCTTCGGGATCTGCCGGTCCCATTCGAGGGGCGCGGCCGGGTGGACCGGGAAGGGCTCGAAGGTCTCAAGGTTCGTGCTGGGGGCCCTGCCGCCCGACAGCGCCGCGAGATGCGCCTCCAGCCCCTCTCCGGCGCTGGACACGAGGCCGATCCCGGTGATGACCGCGTCGCGCATCAAACTGCCTCCTCCAGGAGGCCGATGCGGCGCGCCTGGGCGCGCATCTGGCCGTCCATGCCTTCCGGAAAGGGCATGATCCTGAAGCGCAGCTCCGCGTCGCAGATCGGCTTGCCCTCCGCCAGGATCTTCGCCTTGGTGACCGCGTAGCCCGAGCCCTCATGCTCCAGCTGCGCCTGGACCGTCAGAACCGTACCAGGCCCCACGAAGGTGCGAAAGCGCGCCTTGTCCACGGCCATCAGGAACGGCATGTGGCTGAACCCCATGAGGCCCAGCACGAGATAGCCGGAGGCCTGGGCCATGGTCTCGGTGAGAAGCACGCCCGGCACCAGGGGATGACCGGGGAAATGCCCTTCGAAGACAGGGCTTTCCATGGGCACGGTGGACCGGATCTCGATCCGCTTCGCGTCGCGGTCGAGGCCTGTCACCCGATCGATCATTTCAAAGTATTCGAGGCGCATCCGGGGTCAAAACCTTCCATATCGCTCCCCGAACGGGGAAGACCATCCATGAGGCAGCGCGCCTGATGGATCGCCTTTCCGAACCGGCCCCGAGGCCGGCCCGCCGGGATGCGTGAACGTCTACCTCAAGCCTGCTTGGCGGCCACCAGGGCGTCGATGCGCGCCACGAGGTTCTTCAGGACGAAATACTCCTCGGCCGGAGCCTTGCCCTCGTTGACCTCCTGCGTCCACTGCTCCAGCGGCAGCTTGATGCCGAAGGCCTTGTCGATCGCAAAGGCGATGTCGAGGAAGGCGAGCGAGTCGATGCCGAGATCCTCGATGGCGTGGCTCTCGGGGGTGATCTGCTCGCGCGGGATGTCAGCGGTCTCTGAAATGATGCCGGCGACGGTCTCGAAGGTAGACGACATGACGCCGCTCTCCTGAAATGCTTTTGGCCTCAACGATGCGCCGCCGCCAGGCCCCGGGCCCGGTCTCCAGCCGCTCTGCTCGTCAAGGAGGGGTTGTCTTAGAACGCCTCCCCTTACACGACAGGCCGCGGGGCGGCAACCGATAGGATCGAGTCTTGTGGGATGCGTCCCGCCGGCTCTTCCTTGGCCGGCGGCGCCCATCTGCCGCAAAGGCTTGCGCCGCCGCCGATTGATTAATCCGCCGCCATCGCCGATAAGGGGCGGGCCTGCGGCCCCAAGCCGGGCTTTTTGACAACCCTCTCAACCCCTGGATCGACGTGCTCAACAGGTTCCTCAAACCTGAAATCCGCTATGCCCGGCGCATGGCCCGCATCGCCCGATGGGACAAACCCGTCGAGGGCCATGCCGGGCGCGTGCGCGCCTGGGCCAACATGCTCCTGGTCGACCACGGGGTGTTCCGCCTCCTCTACCTCAACAAGCACCGGGTCTCGGACCGCCTCTGGCGATCCGCCCAGCCCGCGCCGCACCAGATCGCCGCCCTGAAGGCCCAAGGGGTGCGCACCATCGTGAACCTGCGCGGCGGGCGGGAGCACGGCTCGTGGCAGCTCCAGAAGGAGACCTGCGAGCGGCTCGGCATTCGCCTGACCGAGTTCATTGTCCGCTCCCGCGGCGCGCCGGACCGGGAAACCCTGCTGGCCGCCAAGGCCTTCTTCGGCACCCTCGAATATCCGGCCGTCCTGCACTGCAAATCCGGGGCGGACCGGGCCGGCTTCGTGGCCGCCCTCTACCTCATCGTCCACGAGGGCAAGTCCGTGGACGAGGCGCAACGGCAGCTCCATGTCCGCTACGGCCATTTCCGCTTCTCGAAAACCGGCATCCTGGACGCGTTCTTCGACCTCTACCGCCGGGAGGGCGAGGCCAGGGGCCTGTCGTTCCTCGCCTGGGTCGAGACGGTCTACGATCCGCAAGCCCTGGAGGGCGCATTCCGCCCCGGCTTCTGGTCCAACCTCCTGGTCGACCGGATCATGCGGCGGGAATAATTCTGCCGCGAGATCGCATTCTGAGGGTCTGGCCGGTCATAGGGCTTCATCCTGAGGAGGTGCGAAGCGCCGTCTCGAAGGATGAGGCTGCGTTATATCGGGGTGCGGCTCGCGGACGAGGTCAGGACGAGGCTGCCAGACGGGGCTCGCCATCGTCCGAGAGCTGAAGGCGGTGCAGCCGGGCGTAGGTTCCGGCCCGGGCGATCAGCGCCTCGTGCGTTCCCATTTCCACGACCCGTCCGTTTTCCATGACCACGATCCTGTCGGCATCGCGCACGGTCGAGAGGCGGTGGGCGATCACGAGGGTCGTGCGGCCCTTCATGAGCTTTTTCACCGCATCCTGCACCAGGCGCTCGGATTCGGAATCGAGCGCGCTCGTGGCCTCGTCGAGGAGCAGGATCGGGGCATCCTTCAGGAAGGCGCGGGCGAGGGACACGCGCTGGCGCTCGCCGCCCGACAGGCGTCCGCCGCCGGTCCCGACCACCGAGCCGTAGCCCTCCGGCAGCCGCATGATGAAATCATGCGCCGCCGCGGCTTTGGCCGCCGCCACGATCTCCTCATCCGAGGCATCGGCTCGCCCGAAGGCGATGTTGGCCCGCACCGTGTCGTCGAACAGAACCACGTCCTGGCTCACCACCGCGATGGCGGCGCGCAGGCTCGTCAAGGTCACGTCCCGGATGTCCTGGCCGTCGATCAGCACCGCTCCTTCCGTCACGTCGTAGAGGCGCGGCACGAGGGAGAGCAGCGTCGATTTGCCCGAGCCCGAGCGGCCGACGAGGGCCGTGGTGCGGCCGGCCTCCGCCACGAGGTCGAGGCGATCGAGGGCGATGGCCTCGCCGCCATAGGAGAAGGTCAGATCCTTGAAGCGGATCTCGCCGCCCGTCAGGACGAGGGGCTTCGCCCCCGGCTTGTCCGCAATGCGGGGGGCTTCGTCCATCACGTCGAAGGTGCGCTGCAGGGCAGCCGCCGCCTCCTGGACGATGGCGTTGAGGTTGCCGAGCGCGCGGATCGGTTGCGCCGCGAGGATGAGCGCCGACACGAAGCCCGTGAAGTCGCCGACGGTCGAGCGACCGTCGAGGATGCGCCAGCCGATCACGATC
>DASQTM010000378.1:0-7692 GCA_035641875.1 Microvirga sp.
GGTCATCGGCTGGCGCGGGCTCGCCCAGCGCGATCCGCTCAACGAGTACAAGTCGGAGGCCTTCGAGCTGTTCAACAACCTGGTGGGCCACCTGCGCGAGCAGGTGACGGGCCAGCTCATGCGCATCCAGGTGGTGTTCCAGCAGCCGGAACCCGCGGAGCTTCCGCCCATGTTCGCCCAGCACCTCGACCCGGCCACCGGCGAGAACGAATTCGGCATGCCGGGGGGCGGCGCCTTCGGCGCGGGACCCGCCCTGGGCTTCGCGGCCGCCTCGACGGCCACCATGCCGGCCGAGGGGCGCGACCCCAACGACCCCTCCACATGGGGCCGCGTCGGCCGCAACGAACCCTGCCCCTGCGGCTCCGGCAAGAAGTTCAAGCACTGCCACGGGCAATTCGTGGCGTGAGGCAAGCCAAGGTTTGAGATGAAAAGCCCGGCCATCGAGCCGGGCTTTTCGTTGCTTCACGCTAGGCAGGAACGTACGTCAACCTGATCACATCCTCGCCGATCCGGTCGCTCGCCATCAGGCGGAGCCGCGATCGGGGTCCGGCGAAATATGGCTTGCCGTGACCAAGCACGACGGGGTGCAGGTAGATTCGATACTCGTCGATCAGGCCAAGTTCGGTGAGGCTTTGCGCCAAGTGCGGGCCGGCGACCTCAATCTCCCCGTCGCGCTCGGCCTTCAGCCTGCGGATCGCGCCCTCAAGATCATCCTCAACAAGCCTGGCGTTGGGGCCGACCGACTTCAACGAGCGCGAGACGACCCATTTCGGCTGGTTCCGCCACGCCGCCGCGAAGGCGTGTTCCTCTGCAGCCCATTCAGGTTGATCGTCGTCCCAGTAGCGCATGACCTCATACATGCGGCGACCGTATACGCTGCCCGCCTGCCCCTGAGCCTCCTCGATGAAGTGGCGGAAGAGCGTGGGGCCTGGCGCAAACGCCATATGGTCGACGTAGCCGTCCAGGGACTGGTTCATTCCAAAGACGAGCTTCGCCATGCCACAAAATCTCTACCCAAGGCTCTTCAGAATAGCTTGAGCCAATGTCCCGCTTTCCAACCGTAGCGGATTGCCGGCGTGGGTACCAAGCGTCAGATTTCGACCACTAGCACCATGGACGCAGAGCGCGCTCACCACGCTCTCACCGACTCGCATCCTGCCGCAGCAGGGGAGGCAAAGCCGTATCGTCCGCCGCAGGCAAGGGCCGGGGGCGGCTTCCCGGTCTGCTCGAACAGGTCGTAGCCCTGCTTGAGATTGGCCCAATAGGCGGCCCAGCGGTGTCCCGCCTTCTCGGCCATGGCCTTCTCGGTCATCCGGAACGGGAAGGCGTGGACCGGAACTTCCCTTTGCCCCCCGTGCAGGGCGGCTTCCACGATCCGGTAGATCTCGTCGATCCCCTGGTCGGTCATGGCATAGCAGCCGATCGACACGCAGTCCCCATGCACCATCAGGAAGGATCCCGTGCGCCCGAGGGCGCGGTCATAGGCGTTCGGAAAGCCGAGATTGAAGGCCCGGTGGTAGTTGCTGTTGGGGTTCAGCTGCTTCAGGCCGACCGCATAGAAGCCCTCCGGGGCCTGCCGGTCTCCCTCGGCGAGCTTGGGGCCCAGCTCCCCCGACCAGGCGCAGATCGGATAGGTCTCGAAGGGAGCGAAGGCCCCGTCGCGAAGCAGCCAGACCTCCAGCTCGCTCTCCTGCTTGAAGACGCGGATGAAGGCGGGGCTTCCAAGGCTCAGCCCTTTCTCCGCCAGGCGCTCGGGCAGGGGCTTGGCCGTCCGGTCCCGGATCCGCGTGCTCAAATCCGGGTCGAAGCGCCCGACGAGCCTGATCACCCGGTCGCCTGCGCTCTTCAGCAAGGACGGCTGAAGCACCGCCAAGCCGATGCCGGTCAGGACCAGGATGCCTAGGACGATCACGATGAACCGACGCATCGGAGGAAATTTCCCTGAAGCGGCTCGTGCCGGGAGGAAGCCGCTGGACTGAGGCCGGACGAGGCAGGCGGGTCGTCCGGACAGAGCTACAATGCTTCAAGAAAAAGCCCGCCGCAATGGCGGGCTTATCAGATCCTTGGATGATCTCGGGCCGTCAGTCCGCCGACACCACCTTGAGTCCGGAGGATGCCTGGGCCCGCTTCTGCGGCGCTGGCTTCGCAGCCGGAACCGTCTCGGCCGGCTGAGACGAGGACGAGGGGCTGAACAGGTCGCTCACGCCGGAGAACATCTTCTTGTAGAAGGGCGTCTCCTGCGAGGCGGGCACGGCCGCCGTCGCCACGGCCGGAGCGGCGGCAGGCTGAGCCTTCATGCTCTTGACCGCGGGCTTGGCCTCCGGCTCGGAAGCTGGCTTCATGGACGCGAAGGCAAGGGCCGTCGATGGGGCCGCCGACGGGGCGTCGATCTTCGTCCTGCCGCTGTCGTCGAGGGCGATCCGCTGCGGGCCGGAGGAAATCCCCTCGGGGCGGCTGATCAGTCCGAGCTTGTCGTCGCTCACGCCGGAGACGTTCGCCAGGGCGGTGCGGAAGGAATCATGGGTGTCGCCGTCGTGATAGACGAGCTTCACGGGCTGGGTGCCCTTGGCGACCAGCTCGGCCACCTCCTGCTCGTCCTCGCGCTGCTTCTGCGCCACCGCCATGGCAACAGTCGAATCCTCCGGGTTGAACGTATAGCGCCGGTCGGCCACCGCGACCCGCGGCTCCTCCTTGGTGAGCTCGAAGGTGTCCGAGCCTTCCTTCAGGTTCTTCCAGAAGGCGATGTTCGGGTCCAGGCGATGCTCGGCCAGGTTCTTGGGCGTCATCCGGAACGGATAGGCCTGGAACTGGAAGCCGCGCTGGCCGCTGGCGAAGGCCTCGCGGGCGATGGAATAGATCTCGGCGATGTTCTGGTCCGTCATGGCGAAGCAGCCGCGCGACGAGCAGGAGCCATGCACCATGATGTCGCCGCCGTTGCGGCCGAAGGACCGGTCATAGGCGTTCGGATAGCCGGTGTCGAAGGACAGGTAATAGGCGGAATTGGGGTTCATCTGCGACGGGCTGACCGTGTAGAAGCCCTCCGGCACCTGCCGGTCGCCCTCGCGGGTCTTGGGGCCGAGCTGGCCGGACCAGCGGCAGATCGGATAAGTCTTGAACAGGGCGTATTTGCCGTCGGAGCCCCGCTTCCAGAGCTCCATCTCCGATTCCTTCTTGAAGGCGCGGATCAGGATGGGGTCGGTCTTCGACATCCCCTTGCTGGCCATCAGAGCCATGGCGGCGGGCGGAATCGGCTCGAGGTGGCGCGTGGAGCTTCGGGAGAAGCCGTCGTCCTGGCAGGCCGCGAGGGCAAGCGCCAGGCTCGCAGCCAATGCGATACGCTTCATCATGGGGGACCCCGCAATTTTATGATCTGCCGGCGTTGTGCCTGACAGTTCCCCTGTCTGTGTAGATCGATAGCGTTAACTGCCGCTTACTGCAAGCCGGGTCGTTGCGGGCCTGTGGTGAATCGAAGGTAAAAGTCTTTCCCTATGGTCATTGTCATAGGCGGTGCCCAGGGGCGCGAGGCTCCCCGGCGCCCTGGCGGACGCCCCAGGTCCTGCGGCGCGCCCGCTCCCGAGGGGGCGGGCCCGGCCCCCGCATGACGATCAGAGCTTGCGCCCGATGGCCAGGAACTTGTCGGCCCGGTGGTCGCGCAGTTCGGCCGGGCCCATGTTGCCGAGATCGTGCAGGGCCTCGTCGATGGCCCGGCCGGTGGCCTCGATGGTTCCTTGCGAATCCCGGTGGGCCCCGCCCACGGGCTCCGTGATGATGCCGTCGATGATGCCGAGCCGCAGGAGGTCCTGGGCGGTGATCTTCATGTTGGTGGCCGCGTCCTGGGCCCGGGCCGAATCGCGCCAGAGAATCGAGGCCGCGCCTTCCGGCGAGATCACGCTGTAGATGGCGTGTTCCAGCATCAGCACCTTGTTGGCGGTGGCGATGGCGATGGCGCCCCCCGATCCGCCTTCGCCGATCACCACGGCCACGTTGGGCACGCCCAGGGCGAGCTGCATCTCCGTGGAGCGGGCGATGGCCTCGGCTTGGCCGCGTTCCTCCGCCTCGATGCCCGGATAGGCCCCGGCCGTGTCCACGAAGGAGAGCACCGGCAGGCCGAAGCGGTCCGCCATCTCCATGAGGCGCACGGCCTTGCGGTAGCCCTCCGGGCGGGCCATGCCGAAATTGTGCCGGATGCGGGTTTCGGTGCTGTGGCCCTTCTCCTGGCCGAGCACGCAGACGGGCTGGCCCCGGAAGCGGCCGAAGCCGCCGACGATGGCCTCGTCCTCGGCGAATTTGCGGTCGCCGGCAAGCGGCGTGAATTCGCTGATCAGCGCGCCGCAGTAATCGACGAAATGCGGGCGCTGCGGATGGCGGGCCACAAGGGTCTTCTGCCAGGGGGTGAGCTTGGCGTAGAGATCCTTGAGGGCGTCGGCCGCCTTGGCCTCGAGCCGCGAGATGTCGTCGGAAATAGCAACCGCATCCCGGTTCTCTCCGAGGGCCCGGAGCTCTTCGACCTTGGCTTCCAGCTCGGCCACGGGCTTTTCGAAATCGAGATAACTGCGCATCAGACTCTAATGAAAATGGGGATGGCGTTACGGCATAGCCCCGCCGGAGCGGGCGGACACTGGCGATTCAGGGGCGTCAAGTCAAGGTGACGCCCCTGCTCCTCCCCGGAATACCGGCGAAATCAGGAAGCGCCTGGCCGTCACCCGCGAGGCGGAGGCCGGAGCCGGAATGAAGACCGGCGCGGTGCGGCTTGCCCGGCGCACCGCCCGCACGGCGCCGGGCCGGTAGAGCTGCTTGGTGGCCTCCACGATGTGCAGGCCGGCGAAGGGCAGGGAGAAGCCCGCGCCGATCCGCTCCCAGACCTGGGCGGTCTGGAGGAGGAAGCGGTCGCGCAGGGGCGGCACGTAGAGGGTCTCGGCCCAGCCCTCCGGGGAGAACCAGGTCTGGCGCATGAGGCTCTTGAGCTGGGAGCGGCTGTAGGGCTGCCCGTAGCCGAAGGGCGTGGTGTCCATCCGGGCCCAGAGGCCGCGCCGGTTCGGGGCCACCATGATGATCCGCCCGCCGGGGGTGAGGATGCGCCAGATCTCGTGCAGGAGCTCGCTCGGGCTTTCCACCACCTCCAGGGCGTGGACCAGCAGGACCCGGTCGATGGACGCGTCCGGCAGGGGCATCATGAGCGGATCGACGAGGGCCGCCGCCGAGGCTCCGGTGCTCGGCCAGTTCACCACGCCCTGGCTCGCCGGCATGAAGGCGAGCGCCCGCTCGCATTCGCCCCTGATCCCCGCCAGGTAGGGCGGCGCATAGCCGAGGCCGAGCACGCGCAGGCCCGTCAGCGGTCCCCAGAAGCCGTCGATGGCCCGCCCCACGAAGCGCCGCGTGACGCCTCCCAGGGGACTCGCATAGAAGCTGCGCAGATCGGTGATGTCGACGCTCATGCCAGGTCCGGTTATGGTCTCCCGATCGGGTCTGTCAAACATCCATGTCCTAGGTCAACACCTTCATGGTTCATGGATGTCTTGGTTCAAGGTCTGGTTTCTCGGTCCGACTGTTCCATGATAGCTCAGGATGCTTCAAGACAAGGTCCCTCCATGCCAGCCCAGATCCACGTCTTTCGCTGCCTCGACGACAATATCGGCGCTCTGATCCACGATCCCAATACGGGAGCCTGCGCGGCCATCGACGCGCCGGAGGAGGGGCCCATCCTCGCGGCTTTGAGCGAAACGGGCTGGCAACTCTCCGACATCCTCGTCACCCACCGCCACAGCGATCACGTGCAGGCGATCGAACCCCTGAAGCGGCGCACCGGCTGCCGGGTGGTCGCCCCGATCAAGGCCAGGGAGGCGGTCCCCGATGCGGACGCCTTCGTTCGCGAGGGCGATACGGTGCATGTGGGCGATCTCCAGGCCCATGTCTGGGAGACGCCGGGCCATTGCCTCGATCATATCGCCTACTGGTTCGCGGCGGATCGGGCGCTTTTTGCCGGCGACACCATCTTCACCCTGGGATGCGGGCGGATGCTGGAAGGAACCTACCCGGAGTTCTGGTCGTCGCTCCAGCGCCTCGCGGCCCTGCCGGACGAGGCGCGGGTCTATTGCGGCCACGACTACACCCTCTCCAACGCCCGGTTCGCGCTGGCGGCCGATCCTGGCAACGAGGCCTTGAAGGCAAGGGCGGGAGAGGCCGAAAGGGCCAAGGCCGAGGGACGCTTTCTGATCCCGTCCACGATGGGCGACGAGAAGGCGACCAATCCTTTCCTGCGCGCAGGGGACCCGGCGCTCGCCCGGGCCGTTCAAAAGGAAGGGGCGAAGGCCGTGGAGGTCTTCCAGGCCTTGCGGGAATGGAAGAACAGGTTCTGATGCTGCTTCGGGAGCGCGCACGCCCATGAGCGACCCCAACCTCGTCATCGGTCTCGAGTGCCGGCTCATGAACGCCTGGCCGTCCTTCGATTACCAAGCCTATGACGGCTGGATCCTGCGTCTCGCCAATGGTTATTCGAAGCGCGCGAACTCCGCCACGCCCTTCGTGCCGGGCGCAGCCCTGGACGAGGAGCTGATCGACACCATGATCCCCCGCTTCGTCGAGGCGAACGTGCGCCCCACTTTCCGCCTGAACGGCCTTGAGGCCCTCGAAGCCGACCACATGCTTGAGATGCGCGGGTTCAAGGAAGTCGAGCCCACCCATGTTCTGACCGCTCCGATCCGGGATGGGGACTGCACCATCGATCCCGAGGTTCGCCTCGAGCCCCATGTCTCGAAGCGCTGGGTGCGGGAGGCCTCGCAATCCTATGGCGGCGACAAGGCGGATGACGGGACCCTCATGAAGATCGTCTCCCGCATCCATCAGAAAACGGCGTTCGCGACTCTCTCCCTCGACGACCAGCCGGTCGCCTGGGGACTGAGCGTGGTGGAGCGGGGCTATGTGGGCCTCTACGACATCGTCGTCTCGCCGGACCTGAGGGGCATCGGGCTCGGCCGCCGCGTGGTGGCGAGCCTCATCGCCTGGGGCTGCGGGGAAGGGGCCCATACGGCCTATCTCCAGGTGCGGGAGGAGAACGAGATCGCCCGCTCCCTCTACGGCGCGCTGGGTTTCGACACGGCCTATCGCTACACCCACCGGGTCATGTCCGGGCGCTCCCCGGCATAGGCATCAGGAAATGCGTTTCCTGTGCTCTCTGGATCATCCTTCGAGACACCGCTCCGCGGCTCCTGAGGGTCTCGCCGATAAAGCCCAGGCAACCCTCTTCCACACCCATCTCAGGCAAGCCTGAGATGGGTTCATGATGCGCAAGTCGAGAACGCCTAGCGCGACCGGCTCTCCTCCCCCTTGTGGGGAGGAGGTGGAGGTGGGGGTGTGAGCGATAGCCTATGAAGCTCTGGCGCAAACGCCCCCACCCGACGCTTCGCGCTCACCCTCCCCACAAGGGGGAGGGGAAAAGAGGCGTCACGCCTTGATCGGTCAGCCTCTCAGGATGAGGTGGAAGGTGTGAGAAACCAGCCCGGTCAGGCCATGTACTGCCCGCCGTTCACCGACAGGGTCGATCCGGTAATGAATCCGGCGTCGTCGGCAGCCAGGAACAGCACCGTGCGGGCGATCTCCTCCGCCTCGCCGAGACGGCCCACCGGGATCAGCGGCAGGATCTTCGATTTGAGAACCTCCTGCGGCACCGCCTTCACCATTTCGGTGGCGATGTAG
>DASQTM010000379.1:0-2660 GCA_035641875.1 Microvirga sp.
GGCGGGATGACACTGGTGAACCGCTCCGTGTCATTCTGCCGGTCTTTCAGACCGGACCGGCCAGAGCGAAGCGGTCGCGGGCGTGAGCCCGCCAGGAAGGGAATCCACACCGCTGCCGTCACAGAAGGCACCGCTGGTTTCCCTCCCCCTTGTGGGGAGGTGAGCGCGAAGCGCCGGGTGGGGGTGTTGGCGCCAAGCCTTCATAGGCTATCGCTCACACCCCCACCTCCACCTCCTCCCCACAAGGGGGAGGAGGGCTCGGACAGCGCCGACTCGCGCCAGCAAAGCCCATCTCACGCGGGCTGGAGATGGGAAGGAGGGTTCACGTCGCCCACAACCGAGCTACGCAGGCGAAAACCCATCTCGGACAGACCCGACATAGGTGAGTGGAGAATTGACATCACGTCATGCTCCGGAGCCGGGGTGTTCCGGCGGCGCGCCGGTCCAGGATCCATGATCGCCCGCTTAACGCGCCGTGGCTTGCATGCTAGACGACCCGCACATAGCGGCCCCAAGGCCGCGCCCCTTCTCACCTAAGGTTTCCAGCGATGACCGTTGTCACCCGCTTTGCCCCCTCGCCCACCGGCTTCCTGCATATCGGCGGGGGGCGCACCGCCCTGTTCAACTGGCTTTATGCCAAGCGCCACGGCGGCAAGATGCTCCTGCGGATCGAGGACACGGATCGGGAGCGCTCCACGGAGGCTGCCATTCAGGCGATCCTTGATGGGCTCACATGGCTCGGCCTCGACTGGGATGGGGACGTGGTCTACCAGTTCTCCCGCGCCGCGCGCCACCGGGAGGTCGCCGAGAGCCTCCTGGCGCAGGGGCGCGCCTATTACTGCTATGCGAGCCAGCAGGAGCTGGAGGAGATGCGCGAGGCGGCGCGCCGCGAGGGCCGACCCCTGCGCTATGACGGCCGCTGGCGCGACCGGGATCCGTCCGAGGCTCCGGCCGGCGTGAAGCCCGTGATCCGCCTCAAGGCTCCCGCCGAGGGCGAGACGGTGGTGGAGGACGAGGTGCAGGGCCGCGTGGTGTGGCAGAACAAGGATCTGGACGATCTCGTTCTCCTGCGCTCCGACGGAACGCCCACCTACATGCTCGCCGTGGTGGTGGACGACCACGACATGGATATCACCCATGTGATCCGCGGCGACGACCACCTGACCAACGCCGCGCGCCAGACGCAGATTTACCAAGCCCTCGGCTGGACCGTGCCGAAGATGGCGCATATCCCGCTCATCCACGGGCCGGACGGGGCGAAGCTCTCCAAGCGCCACGGGGCGCTCGGCGTCGAGGCTTATCGCAGCATGGGCTACCTGCCCGAGGCCCTGCGCAATTATCTGGTGCGCCTCGGCTGGAGCCATGGCGACCAGGAGATCTTTTCCACGCAGGAGATGATCGACGCCTTCGATCTCTCCAGCATCGGCCGCTCGCCGGCCCGCTTCGATTTCGCCAAGCTGGAAAATCTCAACGGCCATTACATGCGCCTGGCCCGCGATGAGGAACTGGTGGACGCGATGGAGGGGCTGCTGCCGGAGATCGGCGCCGCGCGGGGCCTCGGGCCCACCTTTGCCCCTGCCCTGCGGGAAAAGCTCGTCGCAGCCATGCCGGGCCTCAAGGAGCGGGCGAAGAACCTCGTGGAGCTCCTCGACAGCGCCTACTACCTCTATGCCCAGCGTCCTCTCCATCTCGACGAGAAGGCGGCGGCCCTTCTGGCCGACGGGACCGCGCGCCTCGCGGGCGTTCCCGACAAGCTGGCCGCCGTGCCCGAGTGGACGGCCGCAGGCGTGGAGGCGGTCGTGCGCGAGCATGCGGAGGCCATCGGCGCGAAGCTCGGACAGGTGGCGCAGCCCTTGCGGGCGGCCCTGACGGGGCGGGCCACCTCGCCTGGCCTCTTCGACGTGATGGCGGTGCTCGGACGGGACGAAACCCTGCTGCGCCTGCAGGATCGATTGAAGGATGCGCCTGCGGCATAGCGGCGTATCCTCGCCTTTAGATGTGCTTGCCCGCCTCATACGGATAAGCTACCGAGGGCGTCCATCACCTACCGACCGGCAGACCTCGGTTCGGCAGCCCTGCCCGGAGCCTCTTCTCCGAACCCGCGGTTGCTCTAGGTTATGCCCGGCCTCCTTTTGAAAGGGCCAAGACCCATGAGTTCCAGCACACTCTCCGTGAATGACAAGTCCGTGGAACTGCCGGTGATGGAAGGCACGATCGGCCCGAGCGTGATCGATATTTCGAAGCTCTATGGCCAGACCGGGATGTTCACCTACGATCCCGGCTTCACCTCCACGGCGGCCACGGAATCGAAGATCACCTATATCGACGGCGACCAGGGAATCCTGCTCTATCGCGGCTATCCCATCGATCAGCTCGCCGAGCACGGCGACTTCCTCGAAACCTGCTATCTGCTCCTTTACGGGGAGCTGCCGACTGCGGCCCAGAAGGCGGATTTCGACTACCGCGTCACGCGCCACACCATGGTGCACGACCAGATGAACCGGTTCTTCACGGGCTTTCGCCGCGACGCGCACCCGATGGCCATCATGGTGGCCTGCGTCGGCGCGCTCTCGGCCTTCTACCACGACTCCACCGACATCTCGGATCCGCACCAGCGCATGATCGCCTCCATGCGCATGATCGCCAAGATGCCGACGCTG
>DASQTM010000380.1:0-3881 GCA_035641875.1 Microvirga sp.
CCGGTAATCTCCGTTGATTTCGACGTAAGCTTTGGTGAGATCGCAGGTCCACGCCGTCGCTTCGCCTCGACCCAGCCCGAGGTCCACGCGGATGAGGATCTCGTCGCCCTTCATGTAGGCGGAGGTCTTCGCCTCGTCGTAGTTCGGGTCCCGCGCGCCTTTGACCGCGACGCGGATGTCGCCGAAGCAGATGGCGAGCTTATCACGCTCGGCGGGCTCGCCGGCCTTGCCCACCGCCATGACCACCCGGCCCCAATTGGCGTCCTCGCCGGCCACCGCGGTCTTCACCAGGGGCGAATTGGCGATCGCCATGGCGATGCGCTTGGCCGAGCTGGCTCCGGTGGCGCCGGTCACCTTCACGGTCACGAGCTTGCGAGCGCCCTCGCCGTCGCGGGCGACCTGCTGGGCGAGGTCGCACAGCAGGGCTTCCAGGGCCGCGCGGAATTCCTTCAGGCGGCGGTCGCTGGGGAGCGAGATGGTGGGCGCGCCGTTCCTTGCGGCGGTGCCGGTGGCGAAGAACAGCAGCGTGTCGGAGGTGGAGGTGTCGCTGTCCACGGTCACGCAGTTGAAGCTCCTGTCGGCCCCTTTCCGAAGGAGAGCCTGAAGCACGGGCGCGGCGATGGGCGCGTCGGTGAAGACGAAGGACAGCATGGTGGCCATGTCGGGCGCGATCATGCCCGCGCCCTTGGCGATGCCGTTGATCGTCACCTCGACGCCGCCGAGCAGCGCCGTGCGGGTCGCCACCTTCGGAAAGGTGTCGGTGGTCATGATAGCCTTGGCGGCGTCGAGCCAGGCATTGGGCTTCGCCTTCCGCTCGCAGGCTTCCAGCACGCCCTGGAACTTGGTCGCGTCCAGGGGCTCGCCGATCACGCCGGTGGAGGCGATGAACACCTGGGAGGCGCGGCAGCCCGCGGCCTCGGCGGCGATGTCGGCGGTGAGCTTTACCGCGTCCGCCCCTTTCCGGCCGGTAAACGCGTTGGCGTTGCCGGAATTCACCACCAGCGCGCGGGCCACTCCCCTGGCCAGATTCTTCCGGCACCAATCCACGGGAGCCGAGGGGCATTTCGAGCGGGTGAAGACGCCCGCCACCGCCGTGTCCTTGGGCAAGGTCACATAGAGAACGTCCGTGCGGTTCTTGTAGCGGATGCCCGCCTCCGCCGTTGCGATCCTCACGCCCTCGAGGGAGGGAAGCGCTGGAAACAGCTTGGGCGCGAGCGGCGACACGGTCTTGGACATGCGGGGACTCGGAAGGGCAAAAAAGGGGACGCCATCGGGAACGGCGACCTGTGATTTTTTAAGGCTTTTTGTCAAGTGCAAGCTTTCCCGAAGCCGGCCCCCTGTGGGCCCGACCGAGGACTGACACCCCGAAACGACAAAGGGCGGCCCGGAGGCCGCCCTGAGCTTCGATGAGAAGTCGTAAAGCTTACGGCTGCTGCGGCTTCTGCTCGACGAGGTTGCCCTTGTCGTCCAGGCGCTCGATCTTGGCGTCCTTGCGCAGGCCGACGATCAGGTCCTGCTGCGCCTTGCGGGCGAGGTAGGTTTCCACCTGGTCCTTCATCTCGTCGAAGGAGGGCACGGGCTTGGAGCGCTTGTCCTCGACCTTGATCACGTGCCAGCCGAACTGGCTCTTCACCGGATCGGAGACCTGGCCGGGCTCGAGCTTGAAGGCGGCTTCGGCGAAGGGCTCGACCATGCGGTCCTTGGTGAAGAAGCCGAGATCGCCGCCGTCGGTCTTGGAGCCGGGATCCTTGGAGAGTTCTCCGGCCACCTTGGCGAAATCCTCGCCGCCCTTCACGCGAGTCTGGGCCGTCTTGGCCTCTTCCTCGCTCTCCACCAGGATATGGCGGGCGCGGACCTCTTGCTCGGGGGTCACGCTCTTCGCGGTGTCGTCATAGAGCTTGCGGGCGGCCTCCGGCGTCACCGCCTTCTTGGCCTCCTGGTCGAGATACTGGTCGAGCAGGGTCTTGTCCCGGCTATAGGCGAGCTTGCGGGCGAACTCGGCGCCCTCGGCCACCTTGGCCGCTTCGGCCGCCTTGGCGCCGAGCTTCAGGTCGATCAGGTAGCCGGTCAGAAGGTCGCGCTTCTGGGCCTCGGGCACGTTCGGCAGCTGCAGGGCCGGGTCCTGTGCCGCGACGGCGAGGTCCCCCTCGGTGATAGTGGCGCCATTGACGCGGGCGACCACCTTGCTGGGATCGGCCGGAGGAGCGCCGGTCTGCGCGAAGGCGGCGCCGGCGGCGAGGGGCAGGGCGACTCCAAGGGTGAGGAGGCTCTTGCGAAGGGATAATGATAGCAGCATGTCAGATCCTCTGGCGGGCATGAGGTTGCCCACGGATTGCCCCGATCAGATGGCCTAATGTGTTTACGTTTGCAAGCGAGGGCATATTTATGCCACAGCATCCCGGCTCGCCTGGTCCCGAACGGGACCCTCGCTGGCAAGGGTCGGGCTGCGCCACTGAGGCACAGCCTTTAAGATGCGGTCCGGCATAATTAAGTCTATAAGGCGGCTCAAATCGCCTTGTTTCCTGAAATCCTGAAGGTTCTCGATGTTCGGTTCTCTCGCGAAGAAAATCTTCGGCTCGGTCAACGACCGCCGGCTGAAGTCCTACCGGCCGAAAGTGGCGGCCATCAACGCGATGGAGGCTGAGCTTGAAGCCCTGTCCGACGAGCAGCTGCGCGCCCGGACGGAGGAATTCAAGGCCCAGCTCAGCCAGGGCCAGACCCTGGACGACATCCTCGTGCCCGCCTTCGCCACCGTGCGCGAGGCGGCCAAGCGCACCCTGGGCCAACGCCATTTCGACGTGCAGCTCATCGGCGGCATGGTGCTCCACGAGGGCTCCATCGCCGAAATGCGCACCGGCGAGGGCAAGACCCTGGTGGCCACGCTCCCCGTCTACCTCAATGCGCTCGCCGGCAAGGGCGTGCACGTGGTCACGGTGAACGACTACCTCGCCCGGCGCGACAGCGAGTGGATGGGCCAGATCTACCGCTTCCTCGGCCTGTCCGTGGGCGTGATCGTCCATGGGCTCGACGACGTGGAGCGCGCCCAGTCCTATGCGGCCGACATCACCTACGGCACCAACAACGAATACGGCTTTGATTACCTGCGCGACAACATGAAGTACGAGATGGCGCAGATGGTCCAGCGCGGGCACCACTACGCCATCGTGGACGAGGTCGATTCGATCCTCGTGGACGAGGCGCGCACGCCGCTGATCATCTCCGGCCCCCTCGACGACCGCTCGGACCTCTACAACGCCATCGACAAGGTCATCCCGCGCCTCACCAAGGGCGACTACGACCTGGACGAGAAGCAGCGCGCCGTGTCGCTGACGGAAGGGGGCAACGAGAAGATCGAGGAGCTCCTGCGCGCCGAGGGGCTGCTGAAGGAGGGTGATCTCTACGACGCCCAGAACGCCACCCTGGTCCACCACATGAACCAGGCGCTGCGCGCCCACACTCTGTTCCAGCGCGACAAGGACTACATCGTCCGCAACGGCGAGGTGGTGATCATCGACGAGTTCACGGGTCGCATGATGCCGGGCCGGCGCTATTCGGAGGGCCTGCATCAGGCCCTCGAGGCCAAGGAGCGGGTCCAGGTCCAGCCCGAGAACCAGACGCTGGCCTCCATCACCTTCCAGAACTACTTCCGCCTCTACGGCAAGCTCGCCGGCATGACCGGCACGGCGGCCACCGAAGCCGACGAGTTCATGGAGATCTACAACCTGGACGTGGTCGAGGTGCCGACGAATCGCCCCGTCTCGCGCGTCGACGACGACGACGAGGTCTACCGGACCGCCGAGGAGCGCTACAAGGCGGTCATCCGCGACATCGAGGCGGCCTCCGCCAAGGGCCAGCCGATCCTGGTCGGCACCACCTCCATC
>DASQTM010000381.1:0-2899 GCA_035641875.1 Microvirga sp.
GTGTGCGGCGCGGGCTCCATAGGGGAAGGCAGGCTTGGAATGCTCGTTGTTCAAGGGCGGCGGGGTCTGTTCATCCAGTTTCATCAACGTCGAGGGCACCCTCGCTCCGGCGCCTCGCATCTGTCGAGATATGCCACCCGGACGATATATCAACACTTGGGCGTTCTTTGATGATCCTAGGGAAGATCCAGGGCCTCCCTCATGAAACTGACAGACCTTCGGAAGCCCATGCCCCGACAAGCGGCCATCGACCTTCTTGCCAGCGCCGCCGACACGGGCCAAAAGGCGGCATGCTCCACGCAAACGACCTTACCTACCGCATCGGCGACCGGCTGATCCTCGACCGCGCCTCCTTCAACCTGCCCACCGGCAGCAGGGTGGGGCTCGTGGGGCGCAACGGCGCGGGCAAGACCACGCTTTTCCGCATCGTCCTCGGCGAGATCTCCAGCGAGAGCGGCGGCATCTCGCTCCCGCGCAATACGAAGATCGGCGCCGTGGCTCAAGAAGCGCCGGGCGGCCCCGAGACGCTCATCCAGGTGGTGCTCGCCGCCGACACGGAACGCACCCGGCTCCTGGCCGAGGCCGAGACGGCGGACGGCTTCCGCCGCGCCGAGATCGAGACCCGGCTCACCGATATCGGCGCCCGTTCGGCCCCTGCCCGCGCGGCCGCGATCCTCCACGGACTCGGCTTCGACGCCGAAGCGCAGAACCGCCCCTGCTCCAGCTTCTCCGGCGGCTGGCGCATGAGGGTGGCGCTGGCCTCCGTGCTGTTCACCGAGCCGGACCTGCTGCTCCTCGACGAGCCTACCAACTATCTCGACCTGGAAGGCACGCTCTGGCTCTACGACTACTTGGCCCGTTACCCGCACACGGTGCTGATCATCAGCCACGACCGGGACCTGCTCGACACCTGCGTCAACCACATCCTGCACCTGGACCGGGGCAAGCTCGCGATCTATCGCGGCGGCTACACGTCGTTCGCCAGGCAATATGCGGAAAAGCGCGAGCTCACGGCCAAGATGCAGGCCAAGCAGGAGGCCGAGCGCAAGCACCTGCAGGCCTTCGTCGACCGATTCAAGGCCAAGGCGTCCAAGGCCCGGCAGGCGCAGTCCCGGGTCAAGCGGCTGGCGAAGCTGGAGCCCATCGCGGCCATCGTCGAGGACGACGTGCTGCCCTTCAACCTGCCGGGACCCGAGCGCCCGGTGGCGCCGCCCCTGATCACCGTGGAAGGCGCGGCCGTGGGCTATGGCGAGCGCACCATCCTCGACCGGCTCAACCTCACCCTCTCGCCCGATGACCGCATCGCGCTCCTGGGCTCCAACGGCAACGGCAAATCCACCTTCTGCAAGCTCATCGGCGGACGACTCGTCCCAATGAAGGGCGAGATGCGCCGGCCCGCCAAGATGGAGGTGGCCTATTTCGCGCAGCACCAGCTCGAGGAGCTAAACCCCAAGGCCACCGCCTATGACCATGTGGCGGAACGGATGCCCGACGCACCCGTGGCCAGGATCCGCGCCCGGGCGGCGCAGCTCGGCTTTCCGGGCGCGAAGGCCGACACGCCCGTCTCGTCCCTGTCCGGCGGCGAGAAGGCGCGCCTGCTCATGGGATTGGCGGCCTTCGAGGGCCCTCACCTGCTCATCCTCGACGAGCCGACGAACCACCTGGACATCGACAGCCGCGCGGCCCTCATGGAGGCGATCAACGACTACACGGGCGCGGTCATCCTGGTGAGCCACGACCGCTTCCTCATCGAGGCCTGCGCCGACCGGCTCTGGCTCGTCGGCAACGGAACCGTCAAACCCTTCGACGGCGACATGGACGATTACCGCGGGCTCGTGCTCTCCGGCAGCCTGGACGCAGGCCGCCGCCCGGAGAAGCCGCAGGCGTCAAGCGCGTCCAAGACCGACGAACGCCGCGCCGCCGCGGAGCGCCGGGTGGCGCTCGCCCCCTTGCGCAAAAGGCTCGAAGCCCTCGAGGCCCGGATGGCGAAGCTCAGCGAGGTGATCGGCAAGGTGGACCTGGCGCTCGCCGACGGCAGCGCCTTCCAGAAGGACCCGGCCAAGGCCACGGAACTCGCCAAGATGCGCGCTGAGGCCGCCGAAACCCTCACGGCCGTCGAGGAGGAATGGCTGGAGGTCAGCGGCGAGATTGAGATGGCGGGCGCCTGACATCTGCGGTCGCGCCGGTGCGAATGGATCCCTTCCCTCGCCTCCGGCCGCCGGCCCGATCCGAAGGACCGGCGGGATGACGCCCTTCCCCATCATGGCTGGGCTTGTCCCGGCGAGTGCAGCGGAGGGGAAGGAATCGCCGTCAGGAGGAGGCGCGCTCCTCCCTCCCCCTCGCGGGGAGGATGAGGGCGAAGCGCCGGGCGGGGGTGTTGGCGCCAGAGCTCCGCTGCTTCCATGAAGAACTCGCAGGCCGCGACAGCGGCCCTCCTTCTCCCGGGTGGGAGAGGGTGGCTGCGCAGCAGCCGGGTGAGGGTGGGACGGTGCAGGATGGGGCGCGCTCTTCCCTCCCCCTTGCGGGGAGGGACCGAGGGTGGGGGTTGGAGGGTCAGAACTCTCCGCTTCATCGCAGAAAGCGCCAAGGCTGCTACAGTGCTGACTCTCTGGGTGTCTCACCCGGTCGCACCACCCCCACCCCTGCCCCTCCCCGCAAGGGGGAGGGGAAGACGCGGCGCAGCCTTCCTTCTGATAGCAATCAGCCGGACGCTCACCAACCCGCAGCCATGTTCTCACTTTGTTCTTGACATCTGCTGCAAGCTCGGCTATAGGTGGCTCAGTCTTGTTCCCCGAGGGGCGCGCTCGCGAGGCGTCGTAAGTTGCGGGAGCAGGGCACGGTCTCGCAGAAGGGCTCGCAACCTTCTGGCGAGAGGCCCAGGCTGTGCGCCGGGCCTGCC
>DASQTM010000382.1:0-2493 GCA_035641875.1 Microvirga sp.
CATGACAGCCCCTGAACTCGTTCTCACCCCCCGCCAGATGAAGCAAGCCGATGCCGCGGCGATCTCTTCCGGCACGCCGGGGATCGAGCTCATGCGGCGGGCCGGACGGGCCGTGGCCCACGCGGCCGAGGCCATGGCGCCGAAAGGCAGCCGGGTAGTCGTGGCGGCAGGGCCTGGGCAGAACGGGGGAGACGGCTTCATTGCGGCCGCCCTCCTGGGCGAGCGGGGCTACCGCGTCTCCCTCGGGCTCCTCGGCCGGGTGGACGATCTGACGGGAGATGCCGTCCAGGCGGCTCAGGACTGGAAGGGAAAGGTCGAGCCCGTTGACCATCTGCCCTTCGCCGAGGCGGATCTCATCATCGACGCCCTGTTCGGCACCGGACTGACGCGGAACCTGGAAGGAGCGGCGCGGCTGACGGTCGAGCTCATGAATGCCTCGGCCAAGCCGATTCTGGCGGTCGATCTTCCATCCGGCATCGACGGCGATACGGGCGAGGTGAGGGGCATCGCCGTCAGGGCCACCCGGACCGTCACCTTCGCGGCCCGCAAGCCCTGCCATCTCCTGATGCCGGGCCGCGGCTTCAGCGGGCCGGTCGAGGTGGCCGATATCGGCATCGTCCGGGACACCCTCGCGGCCATGGGCGGGAGCCTCTTCGCCAACGGCCCGGCCTTGTGGCTCGGCCTCCTGCCGAAGCCCGAGCTGGACTCCCATAAATATGACCGCGGCCACACCCTCGTGGCCTCGGGCGGCGCGACCCGGACGGGCGCGGCGCGGCTTGCGGCCCTGGCGGCCCTGAGGATCGGATCGGGTCTGGTCACCGTGGCCTCGCCGCCCGAGGCGATCGGCGTCAACGCCGCCCATCTGACCGCCGTAATGCTGCGCGGATGCGACGGTCCGGAGGGGCTCCAGAATATCCTGAAGGACGAGCGGCTGAACTCCCTCGTGTTGGGACCGGCGCTCGGGGTGCATTCCGCCACCCGCGCCATGGTGGCGGCGGCCGTTCAGGCCCGGCGGAGCCTCGTGCTCGACGCGGACGCGCTGACCTCCTTCGAAGGACTCTCCGCCGAGTTCCAAGGGGCGTTCAGCCATGCCCCGACGGTGCTCACGCCCCACGGAGGGGAGTTCAACCGTTTGTTCAAGGACCGGCCCGACATCATTGAACCTGCCTCGAAAATCGAGAGGGCGCGCCGAGCGGCCGCCTTCACGGGGGCGGTGCTGGTTCTCAAGGGAGCCGATACGGTGATCGCGGCCCCCGACGGTCGGGCGGCGGTCAACGAGAACGGAACGCCCTATCTCGGAACGGCCGGTTCGGGGGATACCCTCTGCGGCGTCATCGCCGGCCTCATGGCGCAGCACATGCCGGCTTTCGAGGCGGCCTGCGCCGGGGTCTGGATCCATGCGGCGGCAGGGGCAGGCTTCGGGCCCGGCCTGATCGCCGAGGATCTCGCCGGCCTTCTGCCCGGGGTGCTGCGCGATTTGCTCAGGTGACCTCGATCCAGGTCCACAGACCGGCGTCGAACCGCTCCATCACGGTGGAGGCCAGGAGCCACTTGCCGGGATTGTCCGCCACGAAGGCGATGCGGAGCGTCCGGTTCTCGGGCACCTGCACCGTGTCGAGGAAATAGGGCTCCCAGCCGTCGTCGAGGGGATGCAGCAGCCGGAACACATGGCCGTGCAGGTGCATGGGCTGGACGAGGGACGTCTGGTTGGCGAGCGCCAGCACCACCGGAGCGCCCCGCTTCACCTTCAGCAAGGGCGCGCGCGAGGGATCGCCCGCCGCCCCGTTGATCGTCCAGGGGACGTTGCCCCCCTGGGGATCCCCCTTGATGAGGACGTCCTTGCGCGAGGCGTTCTGGAGCCTGATGGCGTCCGGCAGCTTCTTGTTGGGAGCCAGCGGCGCGATGGCAGGCGGAGCAGGCCGCTTCTCGCCTGCGGTGACGATCTCCACCAGGGGCATGCCATCCCCGATCATGGCCGTGACGGCTCCCCTCGATCCTGCCTCCGGCGGCAGGTCGATCAACAGGTCGTAGCGGGTGCCGGGCGCGAAGGGCAGGGACGCCTTCAGGGGCTCGAACGTATCGGTCGGCTGCCCGTCGACGGCGATGACATAGGCCTTCAACCCGTCGAAGCGCAGGCGCATGG
This sequence comes from Microvirga sp., assembly GCA_035641875.1. GTDB lineage: Bacteria > Pseudomonadota > Alphaproteobacteria > Rhizobiales > Beijerinckiaceae > Microvirga. The sequence goes on from DASQTM010000382.1 coordinate 2,144, forward strand.
TCCGGGCATTGCAGGCATTGGCGAAGCGAAGGCGCACGCGCCCTGCGGGAGGAGCCTCCACCTGTTGCGGGGTGGCTTTGCCGTTCACGGTCAGAAAGCTCCCGAGCCGCCCGGCGGGAGCAGGGGTCCGGGCCTTCTCGAAAGGGGCGAAGGAGCCGTCGTCAGCCAGACGCCAGTCGTCCACCAGCACGGGCACGTCTGCATCGACCCCGGGCGGATTCTGCTCCTCCACGATCAGGAGCGCCGAAAGGCCGCGCTCCATGGGCTCTGCGCTGCCGCCCAGGACGCCGGGGCGGATCAGGAAAGTGCCCGCGTCGGGCGGGGTGAAGCGGATCTCGTGGCTCCCGCCG
>DASQTM010000383.1:0-8621 GCA_035641875.1 Microvirga sp.
AAGTTCTCCGTTCTGATCGACTCGGCCTATACGGAGCTTGCCGTGCGCACGCTCCACTCGCTATACGGCCTTGATCAAGCCTGATTGACGGGTCGTCGGTGAGGCTGCGACACTCACGATAAGCCGGCGGCTCACCCCGCCGGCCAGCAACCAGGACGGGAACCGATAAGCTCATGCCTACCGCTCCCGGCGGTCCGCGCCTTCTGCTGCGCCGCCTCCGCGAGGTCATGGCGGAGCCGGTCGGTGCGCAGGACCGCCTCGACAAAATCGTGATCCTGATCGCCGCCAACATGGTGGCGGAGGTTTGCTCCGTCTACGTGATGCGCGGCGACGGGGTGCTCGAGCTGTTCGCCACCGAGGGCCTGAACCGGGAGGCCGTCCACCTCACCACCATGCGCTCGGGCGAAGGCCTCGTGGGCCTCATCGCCTCCACCGCGGAGCCCCTGTCCCTCTCTGACGCCCAGACCCACCCGGCCTATTCCTACAAGCCGGAGACCGGCGAAGAGGTCTACCACGCCTTCCTGGGCGTGCCGCTGCTGCGCGCCGGCAACACCCTCGGGGTCCTGGTCGTCCAGAACCGCACCTACCGGGTCTATACCGAAGAGGAGATGGAGGCGCTCCAGACCACCGCCATGGTGCTGGCCGAGATGATCGCCACGGGCGAGCTTCAGGCCCTGGCCCCGGTGGACACCGGCATTGCGCTGCGCCGCCCGCTCTACCAGAAGGGCATCTCCCTCGCCGACGGCGTCGGCCTCGGCCACGTGGTTCTCCACGAGCCTCGGGTGGTGGTCAAGAACCTCATCGCCGAGAACATGGAAGCGGAGCTGAAGCGGCTCGATTCGGCCATCGGCGAGGTCCGCACGTCCATCGACCAGTTGATCGAGCGCGGCGACGTGGCTCATCACGGGGAGCACCGGGAGGTTCTGGAGACCTTCCGCATGTTTGCCCATGACCAGGGCTGGCTGCGGCGCATGCGCGAGGCGGTGACCTCCGGCCTGACTGCGGAAGCGGCGGTGGAGAGGGTGCAGTCCGACAACCGGGCCCGGATGCTGCGCCAGACCGACCCCTACCTGCGCGAGCGCCTGCACGACCTCGACGATCTCGCCAACCGCCTGCTCCACCGCCTGGTCGGCCGCGACCTGGTGGCCGAGCGCGGCGCCCTGCCGGACAACGCCATCATCGTGGCCCGCTCCATGGGCCCGGCGGCCCTGCTGGACTACGACCGCTCGCGCCTGCGCGGCCTCGTGCTCGAGGAGGGCGGCCCCACGAGCCATATCGCCATCGTGGCCCGGGCCCTCGGGATCCCTGCCGTGGGCGAGGTGGCCAACGCCACGTCCCTCACCGAACCGGGGGACGCCATCATCGTGGACGGCGCGGCGGGCGACGTGCAGATCAGGCCGAGCTCCGACGTGGAGGCGGCCTATGCCGAGAAGGCGCGGCTTCGGGCCAAGCGCCAGGAGCAGTATCTCAAGCTGCGGAATGTGCCCTCCGTCACCAAGGACGGGGTCGAGATCACGCTCCAGCTCAATGCGGGCCTCCTCGTGGACCTGCCCCACCTGGCCGAGACCGGAGCGGCGGGCGTGGGGCTGTTCCGCACCGAATTGCAGTTCATGATCGCCGAGCGGATGCCCTCGGGCTCCGAGCAGCAGGCGCTCTACAGCGCCGTGTTCGCCGAGACCGGCGACAAGCCCGTCACCTTCCGCACCCTCGATATCGGCGGCGACAAGATCCTGCCCTACATGCAATCCGTCGAGGAGGAGAACCCGGCCTTAGGGTGGCGCGCCATCCGCATCGGCCTCGACCGGCCGGGCCTCCTGCGCGCCCAGGTGCGGGCGCTGCTGAAGGCCGCCAGCGGGCGGCCCCTCAAGCTCATGTTTCCCATGGTGGCCACCTGCGACGAGTTCGAGCGGGCCAAGAAGGTCGTGGAGCGGGAGAAGAACTATCTCTCGGCTCACGGTCACCCCCTGCCGTCCGATCTGAAGCTCGGCGTCATGCTGGAGGTGCCGTCCCTCCTGTTCCAGCTCAAGGAAATCTGCGAGAGCGCCGATTTCGTGTCTCTGGGCACCAACGACCTGATGCAGTTCCTCTTCGCCGTCGACCGGGAGAACCGGCGCGTGGCGGACCGCTTCGATCCCTTGAGCGCCCCCATGCTGCGGGCCTTGAGCCTCGTGGCCGAGCAGGCGCAGGCCTCCAACTGCCAGGCGACCATCTGCGGCGAGATCGGCGGGCGCCCGCTCGAGGCCATGGCCCTGATCGGCCTGGGCTTCCACTCGCTCTCCATGTCCCCGGCCTCCATCGGCCCGGTCAAGGCCATGCTGCTCGATCTCGACGTGGCCGAGATCCAGGCTTTCCTCCGTGAAGAGCTGAACCATGCCGGGGGCGGCGAAACGCTGCGCCCGAAGCTGGCCCATTTCGCGGAAACCCACGGTATTCCGATCTGATGTCGATTGCGCCCCCCTCCGACCGCCTCAACGCCATCCTGGCCCGCCATGACATCATCATGGCGACGCTCAACGCCGGGCCGGACCCGGAAACCTTCGTGGCCCTGTCGCGCGAACTCTCCGAACTCAACGGGGTAGTGGGGGCCATCCGCGCCTACCACGCCATGGAAGACAACCTGAAGGGCCTTCAAGCCCTGCTGGAAGACCCTTCCACCGACGCCGAGATGCGCTCCCTGGTCGAGGACGAATTGCCCGGGGCCCGCGAGGCCGTGGAGAAGGCGGCGCAGGACCTGCGCGTCATGCTCCTGCCCCGGGACGAGGCGGACGAGAAGAGCGCCATCCTCGAAATCCGCGCCGGCACCGGCGGCGACGAGGCCGCCCTCTTCGCCGGCGATCTTCTGCGCATGTATACCCGCTACGCCGACCTGAAAGGCTGGAAGGTCGAGATCCTGTCCGAGAGCGAGGGAACGGCGGGCGGCTACAAGGAGGTCGTGGCCGAGATCAAGGGGCGCGGCGTGTTCGCCCGGCTGAAATTCGAGAGCGGCGTCCACCGGGTCCAGCGGGTGCCGGATACGGAAACCCAGGGGCGCATTCACACCTCCGCCGCCACCGTCGCGGTGCTCCCTGAGGCCGAGGACGTGGACATCGCCATCAACGACGCCGACCTGAAGATCGACACCATGCGGGCGCAGGGAGCCGGCGGCCAGCACGTGAACAAGACCGAATCGGCGATCCGCATCACCCACCTCCCGACCGGCATGGTGGTGTTCGTCCAGGACGAGCGCTCGCAGCACAAGAACCGCGCCCGCGCCATGGCGATGCTGCGTTCCCGCCTCTACGACGCCGAGCGCACCGCCAAGGACGCCGCCCGCGCCGCCGACCGCAAGGCCCAGGTGGGCTCCGGCGACCGCTCCGAGCGCATCCGCACCTACAACTTCCCGCAAGGCCGGGTCACGGACCACCGGATCAACCTGACCCTCTACAAGCTGGAGGAAGTGATCAGCGGCAACGCCCTCGACGAGCTCATCGACGCCCTCATCACCGAGCATCAGGCGGCTCAGCTCGCGGCGCAGGACCAGGCGGCATGATCGAGGGGTTGAGCCACATCACCCTGATCACCCGCGACCTCGAGCGCATGAGCGCCATCGTCGAGCAGGTGCTCGACGGGCGCGAGGTCTATTCGTCGGGAGACAGCACCTTCTCCCTCTCCCGGGAAAAGTTCTTCCTGGTCGGCGGGCATTGGATCGCCGTGATGGAAGGCGAAAGCCTCCCCGCCCGCACCTACAACCACATCGCCTTCAAGATCCCGGCCCACGCGGTCGAGACCTGCCGCGAGCGGATCGAGCGGCTCGGACTGGAGTTCCGCGAATCCCGCCCCCGGGTGGAGGGCGAGGGTCATTCGCTCTACTTCTACGACCACGACAACCACCTGTTCGAGCTGCACACCGGCACCCTGGAGGAGCGGCTGCAACGCTACCGGCAGGGCGCAGGGGCTTGAGCAGCCCTGCCCCGACCCGCGCCCGGGCCCTGAGGGAGCTTCGTCAGGTTCTCGCCGGGGCCGGGTTCGAGACGGCGGCTCTCGATGCCCGGCTTCTGGTTCTGGCGGCTCTGCGCATCCCGGCGGCGGAGCTCATCGCCCGTCCCGACCTGCCCCTCGCCCCGCCCGAGGCCGAGACCCTGGCCGCCTTCGCCCGCCGCCGCCTCGCCCATGAGCCTGTGGCGCGGATCGTTGGGGAGCGGGAGTTCTGGGGCCTGCCATTCGCGCTCTCGCCCCAGACCCTGGTGCCCCGCCCCGACACGGAAACCCTGGTCGAGACGGCGCTCGGCCTCGTCCCCGATCGACGGGCCCCGCTGCGGATCGCCGATCTCGGAACCGGGTCCGGCTGCCTTCTGGTCGCCCTGCTCCACGAGTGGCCCGAGGCCACCGGCCTCGGGATCGACCTGTCCTTCGACGCCCTTGTCACCGCACGCCGCAATGCCTGGGCCAATGGGGTCGGGGCGCGGGCCCGTTTCGCCCTCTCCCGCTGGGCGGACGGGGTGTCCGGGCCCTTCGACCTGATCGTCTCGAACCCGCCCTACATCGCCTCGCCGGTGATCCCGAGCCTCGACCCGGAGGTGCGGGAGCACGACCCTCTGCTCGCCCTCGACGGGGGCCCGGACGGGCTCGAGCCCTACCGGGTCCTCCTAGGCGAAGCCGGTCGGCTCCTCGTGCCCGGCGGCCTGCTCGTGGTCGAGATCGGCTACGATCAGGCGCAGGCCGTGAAGGGCTTGGCGGAGGCCCGCGCCCTTGAAATCCTGACGATCGCGCACGATCTGTCAGGCAACCCGCGATGCGTGGCCATGAAGCGGTCGTGAGCGCAAAAGACAGGCTTTCTTGTGCGGGAGCGAGATAAATTCGGAAATATCCCTTGTTGGACCGAGAGGAACCCGCTAGATTCACGGGAAGAGATCGTCCTCGGTCTAAGCAAATCGGTCGTTCCCATGGGGGAACATGCCGGAAGACCAAACGATATCCATCGCGCAGCAGGCAGGGGCTTTGAACAGCCGGGCGCGGTCACCTGAACCCGACACTGAAGGATAGCCAGGCCTCTTGAAAGCTTTGGCTGAACGACAGACGGTTTGCCACGCGAACGGTGGGCGTCAAGCCCGTTCGGCGATCATGATCGGCTTGCATATCGCGTGGGCTTGAAGAACCAGCGAGGCTCGTAGAGCAAAAATGAGACCAGGACAGAACAGGCGTATGCGCGGTCGCAACCGCAACAACGGTAACAGCAAGGGCCCCAATCCCTTGACGAAGAGCTACGAGTCGAACGGCCCGGACGTGAAGATCCGCGGCACGGCTCAGCATATCGCCGAGAAATACAGCCAGCTTGCCCGCGATGCGCAGGCCAGCGGCGACCCGGTGGCGGCCGAGAACTATTTCCAGCACGCCGAGCATTATTTCCGCATCATCGCCACCGCCCAGGAGCAGCTGCGCGAGCAGTATGGCTACCAGCAGCGCTTCGACGATGAAGGCGAGGACGAGGATTTTGCCGGGGGCGAGCGTTCGGGCTTCGGCAATGGCGAGGATTCCGATCCCGGCTCCCAGCCGCAGCCCTACGAGATGCGCTCCGCAGGCGAGCGACCCTCCCGCTTCGACCGGAACGAGCGCCAGGATCGCGGCGATCGTTCCGATCGTGGGGACCGTCCCGAACGGAACGATCGTCCGGAGCGCGTCGAACGTGGCGACCGTCAGGATCGCCGTGAGCGCTTCCAGCGCGACCGGGGCCCCCGCCAGGAGTTCCAGCGCGACGAGCAGCCCCAGCCCTTCGACCGGAACGAGGGCGAGCGTCCCGTCCGTTTCGACCGGGGCGACCGGCCGGAACGGAATGATCGTCCTGAGCGGAATGATCGCCCCGAACGCGCCGAGCGCCAGGATCGCCCGGAACGGGTCGAGCGCAACGGCCGTGGACCTTTCCGTCGCGAGCGTCGCCCCGACGAGGCGGATGCCCCTGACGCGGGCGGCCTGCCAGCCTTCCTGACAAATCCGGTGCGCGCTCCGGCTCCCGTCATCGAGGAGAGCCGGGCTGTTGCGCCGGAAGTGGCGAATGACGAGGCCGACGTCCGTCCCCGTCGTCGTCGCCGCACCCGCCGGGAGATGATCGAGGACGCAGGCGGCGAGATCGCCGGCTTCACCCCCGACGTAGAGACTCCGGCTGCCGAGTAAGGCGACGATTTCAGACAAGACTGAAAGGGAGAGCCTCAAGCTCTCCCTTTTTTGTTGTGCGCTGCTTTTGAGATCCGCGGCGCCACACGAGGGGATTTCTTTCGCCTCCACTTCGGGGAAATACGCCTGTCATCCCTGCCCGCGCGGGGATGACGGGGGTGGATTGCGCTGGGCAAGCGTGGCCTATCCCAGCGCCAGGGCTCCCTGCTCGACTGCAAGGCTCTCGCCCGTGGCGAGGGCGCCGCCGGTCAGAACCTCGGCATAGATGCCGCAGTCGAAATGGCCGTAGGCCTGCATGAGGCTTCTGGGGATCTGCAGGTCGCGGATGCCGGTGACGGGGTCCACATTGGTGGCGGCGCAGCGCTCGATCCGCTTGGTGACTTTCAGCCGGATTCCGGAGGGCGTGGTCAGCACCTGGCCAACGAGGTCGAACTCCGCCCAGGGGTCGAGCCCCTCCAGATGGATGTTGCCCCTGAAGCGCAAGGGATCGATGGGCGCGCCAACTACGGTCTCGAGCGCCCGCACGCTGGCGAGGTTGATGAGCGAGACATAGCCGCGCCGGGAATCCGTGAAGCGGAAACCGTCCGGGGCGGCGAGCACCTTGGGCGGGCCGCGCAGTTCGCCCAGCATGAAGCGGCGAAAGAATGCCTCGACGGCAAGCCGCCCTTCCCGGGTCGACAGGTCGCCCCGAACCGCCTCGCGCCCTCCCTCCTCGATCACGAGGGTGGCGGTCTCGTCCTCATAGCGGGTCCTGAGCCGCGCCAGGCTCTCGTTGCGCATGAGCATCAGGAACTTGATCTTGGGCTGATGCTCGGGATTGGCCGGATCGAAGCCTGCCGGTCCGTTCTCGATGGCGAAGAGCCGGTCGCCCGGGAAATAGCCGCCCTTGTTAAGGGCGGCCGAGTTCAGCAGCTCGGGCGACAGGCCCTTGACCGGGTAGCGCTGGAGGGAGGCGATGCAGGTGCTCATGGCCCATGGATAAGGGGCTCGCCAAAAGGCGGCAAGGGCCCTGCTCCCGGATGTCAGGCGGCGAGGCGGGCGCGAAGCTTGTTCGCCACGTAGCGGTGCTCCTGCGTGAGGCCGCCGAACCCATAGGCGTCGGCCGGAACCTCGTGGACGAGCACATAGCTCTCGTCGTGGAGATCCCCGAGCACGCGGCCCATGAGGGCGAAGACCTCGGCCAGGTAGAGCGCCTTCTCGTCCTTGGTGTTGGTGCCGTCCACCACCTTGATGTCGAGCCAGAAGCTCGCCTTTTTCTGCTCGGCGAGGCTCCGTCCGCCGACGATCCAGTCCTCGGGGGACACGTAATCGATCGCCACCGCGGTGATCTCCGGGTTCTTCCTGAGAATGCGGGCGGTCGCCTCCACGAGCCCCTCCGACAGGGTGCGGGACAGGGCGGCCGAGCGATGGGCGGAGACTTTCAGGTTCAGGATAGGCATTGGGGCGACCTCGGTTTCTAAAGGATGCCTCACGCTACTGCGCTTCCCAAGTTTAGAAAAGTTGATTTATCAAAACTCATGATTGAGATAATCTCAATCCATGATTCGCCAAAGAAACCTTGATGTGGGTGTCCTCCGGTCCTTCCTGCTGATTGCGGAAGGGCGGAGCTTCACGGAAGCGGCGGACCTGGTGGGGCGGTCGCCCTCGGCCGTCAGCCTCCAGATCCAGCGGCTTGAAGCGGACCTCGGAGCGCCGGTGTTTCGCCGCAACAACCGGGAGGCGATCCTGACCCTGGCCGGGGAAAGGCTGCTCGGCTTCGCCCGCCGGATCGTGCGCGCCAACGATGAGGCCGTGCTGGCCTTCCGGTCCGGCGCCGATGCGCGGGGCCCGCTGCGGTTCGGCGCCACGCAGGATTTCGCCGAAGCCGTGCTGCCCGACGTGCTCGCCCGCTTCGCCGAAGACCACCCGACCGTGGAGCTGACCCTCCAGGTGGACCGCTCCGCAAAGCTGATCGACGCGGTCGGGGACGGGGCGATCGATGTGGCGATTGCGATCCGCCGCGACCATCCCCTCAACCGGGGGACGCTGACCGAGATTCCCATGATCTGGATCGGGCGCGACGGGCTCGATCTCGCCCCGAACGATCCCGTGCCCCTGGTGATGTTCGACCCGCCCTGCTCGTTTCGCTCGGCGGCCATCGACGGCCTCGCGGCGGAGGGACGGGCGCACCGGGTCTCCTTCACGAGCCCGAGCCTGTCCGGTCTGCGCATGGCGGTGGAAGCGGGCCTCGGGCTCACCGTGCGCACCCGGCACCTCCTCGCGCCCAAGCTCGACGACATGGGCCTGCGGCTCGACCTGCCGCCCCTGCCGAGCGTGGCCTTCGCCCTCTATGTGGCCGAGGGCAGCGCCCCCTGGCCCGCCCGGGATGATCTGGTGAACCTCTGCCGCCGCGGGTTCCAGGCCTGAGACGTCCGACATAAGAAAAGCCCCGCCGCTCGGGCGGGGCTTTTGCCGGCACAGGATGAGGCGTCGGG
>DASQTM010000384.1:0-2042 GCA_035641875.1 Microvirga sp.
GGTGGACTTCGAGCTTTTCCGGGCGGATCTGGAGAGAGCGGTGCCTCGGGCCGACCGCTCCCGCGGCGGTCGTCCACCGTTCGACCACGTCCTGATGTTTAAGGTGCTGATCCTCCAGGCGAGCCACAGCCTGTCGGACGAGCGAACCGAGTTCCTCATCAAGGACCGGCTCTCCTTCATGCGCTTTCTCGGGCTTGGGCTGGCCGACCCGGTGCCGGACGCCAACACGATCTGGACCTTCCGCGAGGCGCTGACCCGGGCGCAGATGGGCGGCGAGCCAGCGATCCAGGTGCTGTTCCGGGCCTATGAGGCTGCGCTGACCCGGGCCGGGTTCCTGGCCATGGGCGGCCAGATCATCGATGCTTCCATCGTCGCCGCGCCCAAGCAGATCCCATGGGCGGGTGGATGGCGATCTGCTCAATGGCAGAGTGGGGTTGTCCACCCACCACTCTGGAGACGACCATGCCTGATAGAGCTGACCCTGTCGAAGAGCGGACCGCCATCCGCACCGATCTTGGAGCAATTTTCGTGTCGATGGAATTGAGTCGATCAAGCTGGTTGATCACGTCGATGTCGCCAGGCAACGGAGAGAAAATGTCAAAGCACGCGGTGCGCGGCGGCGACGTTGCCGGGCTGCTGGCGCGCTTTGCGTGTCTCAACGAGAAGGCATTGGCGCGAACGGGGCGGCGCTTTCCCATCATTGTGATCCAGGAGGCCGGCCTTGACGGGTTCTGGATCCATCGCTTGCTGCAAGCCGAAGGGATCGAAAGTCACGTCGTCGACCCGGCCTCGATCGCGGTCTCGCGCCGGCGCCGGAGGGCCAAGACCGACAGGCTCGATGGCGAGACGTTGGTGCGAGCGTTGCTCGCCTACAAGCGCGGCGAGCCGCGGGTGTGCGCCATGGTCCGGGCGCCCAGCCCCGAAGAGGAGGATCGCCGCCGCATCGCTCGCGAGCGCATGGTGCTAACCCGCGAGCGGGTGCAGCACGTCAATCGCATCAAGGGTCTCTTGTTCGCACAGGGCATCACCGGATACGAGCCGCTGCGTCGCAACCGGCGGCAGCGACTGGACGAGCTGCGGACCGGCGATGGGCGAGCGCTGCCGGAGCACCTCAGGGCCCAGGTCAGCCGCGAACTGGACCGGCTCGAACTGCTTCTCGAGCAGATCAAGTCAGTGGAAACGGAGCGGGACGCGCTACTGGCTGCGGCCCGAAGCGCGGCGACACCTGCCCCGGCGGCGATGTTGCTCAACGTGAAGGGCATCGGGCCGGAGTGCGCTGGCCTTCTCTGGTCGGAGGGACTGTTCCGGCACTTCGACAATCGACGGCAAGTCGCATCCTACGCCGGCCTGGCGCCGACCCCCTGGCAGAGCGGGTCGGTTGAACGTGAGCAAGGTGTGTCGAAAGCCGGCAATCCGCGGCTGCGGACAATGATGATCCAGCTCGCGTGGCTTTGGCTGGGCCATCAGCCGCACTCGGCGCTGACCCGCTGGTTCCGCGAACGGGTCGAACGCCACGGCGGCCGTCTGCGAAAGACGACAATCGTGGCGCTCGCCCGAAAGCTCCTGGTCGCGTTGTGGAAGTATGTGAGCGCCGGCATTGTGATCGAAGGCGCGACAATGAGAGCCGCCTGACGATGCCTGGTGAAGCAATCCCATAATCCGCCGGGACCCGATCAGTCTTGGCCGATCCAGGTGGACGAACCGGTGTTGCGCATGGCCTGACGTGCCGTCAAGCAGAATGGTCTCGTCTTCCTGAGCCCTGCCCGCCGCACGCGGGATGTTGGTGCAGCCGCCCTTGACCAGAAAGCGGCGACCGAATGTGAGGTTGATCGGGCTTGGAAACGAGCCCCGTCATGCGATCGGGCTCAGACCGGATCCCTTGGAGTCCTGACCCATGCCCCGTTGATTTTACCCCTTGACCCTGAGATGCCCATGTGAGCGCAACAGCGAGGGCGAGAAGGCCGAGATCCGGGCGGGGCGCATCCCAGCGGATGGGAAGGACAAGCCTGCCAAGCTCCGGCCGAAGGACCGGGATGCGCGCT
>DASQTM010000385.1:0-2106 GCA_035641875.1 Microvirga sp.
AAGCGGGCGCGGCGTACCCGCAGCCTCAATGCCCTGCTGCCCGGGCGGTCGCGTGCCTGACCAAGGATCGCGAGGCGCTGCTGTCGTTCTATGACATGCCCGCCGAGCACTGGGATCACCTGCGCACCACGGATGCGTTGGACAAGTCCTTTTCTTCGGAACGGGATTGTGATGGTGCGGGGTCGCCCGCCGCGCTATAGTTCGATCGCGCGGGCGACCACGTGGCCAAGAGCGGGGAGGAGGATGCAATCCCCGCCGCGCTGCCTTCACAGTCGCTCCTCGTTTGTGGCGTCCGCGCACCCGGGCCTCTTCGAAGCTGTGCGCTTTCCCTTCGGCCGCTCACTCCAGGCACTGACAAAGCGAGCATACGCTGCTTCGGCCTGGGCCACGAAGGCCCGCTCGGCATCGCGCAAAGCCTTGATGCTGTAATCCTTGGCGCGGCCCGGGGTGTTGCCGCCCCGCTTGGAAGGCATGCCGGCCTTGATCTCCATCTGGCGCAGCTTCGCCTGGTGGAGCGCCGGCCGGCCGAAGGCATAATCCTCGTCACGGGTCAGCAGGTGCCAAACGAGGACGGCGATCTTGCGGGCTGTCGCGACCGCGGCGATCTGCTGCCCACGCCGGGCTTTGAGGCGAACGAAGAAGGCATGGAGTGGCCCGGGTGTCGCCGCTGCGGCCCAGGCGGCCTCGACCAGAAGCCCGCGGGCCAGAGACCGGCCCTGCTTGGAGATGCGGCCGTGGTAGGCACGACCCTCGCCCGACTGACGGACACGTGGGTTGAGCCCGAAGTAGCTCACCAGCTTCTCCGGCGTGGAGAAGCGGCCGACATCTCCGATCGCCGAGACGAGACCCACCGCGATGGTCAGGTTGATGCCGGTGATGGTCATCAGACGGCGCACGCGCGCGTCGCCCAGCCCTGCCTTGGCGAGGGTGGCATCGACCCGGGCGAGATCCTGGGCCAGCCGATCAAGCTCGGCCAACCAGCCGTCGATGGCGACCCGCTCATCCTCCTCGAGGGGCTGCGCGATTAGCCACGAGCGCCCCTTGGCAGAGAAGAGATCGCCGCGGTACGGCAGGATCAGGTTCGCGTGCAGCACGCTGTGGATGCGGTTCTTCAGGCGCGTGCGAGCCTGGACGACGGCCGCGCGGCGGGCCACCTGTCGGCGCAGGCGCTCCGTGGCTTTATCCGGCTGCCAGACCTCCGGCAGAAAGCCGGCGGCATGCAGCTTTGCGAGCACGACGGCGTCAATCCTGTCGGTCTTGACCTTCGCGTGTGCGATCGCCCGCACCTGCAAGGGATTGGCGATGACGACCCGCTTCACGTGCGGTGCCATCAGCTTCACGACCGCCATGGTGTTCCCAGTCGCCTCGACCACGATCTCGGCCTCGGTACCGAGCTTCTTGGCGAAGGCGACGACCTTCTCGCGGACGAGATCAACTCGCCCGAGATGGCGCACGCGACCGTCCTCGATTAGCGCCGCCTCGGCAAAACTTCGGTGTATATCCAGACCAACCACTCGCATCCCGCTCCTCCTCTCGTTTGTCCAGGAGCAGGCGGGGCCACACGACAACTACGGATCCGCGCTCGCAGCGCAACCGGGTGGGTCGCAGGGGCGGTCAGCTACTAACTCGGGCTCGCAGCCCATCGTTCGGTCGACCTGCCCGCCTTCCGTGCTCCGGGTTCCCCTGTCCCGGTGGGACGAGACTACACGGGAGCCCACACACGACATACCGGTTACGAACCTTCTGGAGCGCCTCTTTGTCGAGGAGCGACGGCGGCTCAAGATCATCCCCAACGGCTTCGGTGAGAAGCCCGTGCTCAAACTGATGTTCGGCGCTCTCGTGCGCGCGGCGGAGCGCTGGCGCGGCTTGCGGTTCACCGAGTTCGAGCTTCGTCAGATCGGCGCCGTGCGGGCCGATCTCGATGCCGAATACGAGGCCAGCATCACACGGTCAGACAGGTCCTCTCAGCCACGCTTTTCCAGCAAATCCGCGCCTTGACCGCAGGCTCGAACAGCCGCCGGATAATCCGTGCTAGAAGAAGTGGCCCAAGCAGCGGCGACACCGTGTAGCGCATCACATCCCCGATCACGAGGATTGCAGGCGGCG
>DASQTM010000386.1:0-2597 GCA_035641875.1 Microvirga sp.
CAAGCAGGGCGTCCGGATTCTCTTCGCGGAGGACGCCCGCGCCGTGTTCCGCCTGTCGGGCACCGGCACCGCAGGCGCGACCCTCCGGGTCTATCTGGAGCGCTTCGAGCCCGACCCGGCCCGCCACGGCCTGCCCACGGCCGAGGTCCTGGCGCCCGTGGCGGAAGCGGCGAACGCCCTCGCGGAGATCGCCAGGTTCACCGGCCGCGACGCCCCGAGCGTGATTACATAGGGGCGAATGGTGAGTGGCGAATGGTGAGTGGTGAAACAGCCGGCAGTTGACGGTTGGTGGAAAGCATCAGCGGGACGCCGAAAACACTTTCCATTCGCCATTCGCCACCCACCATTCGCCCTCAATACGTCTCCCACAGGCCCGGCGTGGCGAACTCGAGGAGGTGCCCGTCCGGGTCGCGGAAATAGACGCTCTGCCCGCCCCGCGACCAGGTGGTGCGGCCTTCCACCGGAAGCGCATGTGCCTCCAGGCGCCTTTCCCAGGCAGGAAGGTCCTCGGCCGAGACGGCGAAGGCCATGTGCAGGGGGCCGCGCCCGTCATGGGGCGGGATCGTGCCGCCCGGGATCGTCATGGTCTCGGCCGACCCCCCGCGCAGGAACAGGAGCAGCACGCTTTTGCCGCCCACGTCGAAGGCGCACATGCGGTGATCCGCCCGCAGGAGCGGCAGATCGAGGACGGTCTCGTAGAACGCCCTGGCGCGATTCAAGTCGTCCACGTAGAGCGCCGTTTCGAGAATCGAGCTCAATGTCGGCATCCGCGCCTCCCTGGACATCCCGCCAGCCCCGATTGTGTCCCGCCTGAGCGGCCATTTGTCCACCGGCTCCTGTTTTCAAGTTTCCCCGGAGGCGAAATTTTGGGCAGCCATGCTGACCTTTTGATCTTGAATTAGGGCCGATCCGGCGTAAATATTGCACTGCAACACGGCGATTGGCGTCGCCTGTTGTAGCCCTTCTTGGGCGTTTCCTCCCTAAACTTCGGGCCGCTGGCAACAGCGGCCTTTTTTCTTGCCCGCGCCGCGGGCCATGAAACGGACCGGCGCCGATCCTGCTCTTTCCCCCTGCCCGGCGGCTCCTAGATGCTGGTTCGTTGATCATGAACAAGAGAGAACGGCCATGAACGTCCTGAGAACCTTCAGCATGGGTTTGATCGCCGCCGCCCTGGCGGTTGGTGCGGCTGCGGCGCAGGAGAAGACCGTCAAGATCGCCACCGAGGGCGCTTACGCCCCCTGGAACTTCACGGGAGCGGGCGGCAAGCTCGAGGGCTTCGACATCGATCTGGCCAACGAGCTCTGCGGCCGCATGAAGGTGAAATGCGAGATCGTCGCCCAGGATTGGGACGGCATCATTCCGGCTCTGCTGGCCAAGAAGTACGACGCTGTCATGGCCGGCATGAGCATCACGGACGATCGCAAGCAGGTGATCGATTTCGCAGGTCCCTACGCCGATTCGCCCAATGGCTATCTCGTGGCGAAGAACTCGCCCCTCGCGAAGCTGCCGGGCACGGGACAAACCTACAACCTGGTCACCCAGCAGGCCGAGGCCGAGAAGGCGATCGACGCGACCAAGCCGCTTCTGAAGGGCAAGACCCTCGGCGTGCAGGTGTCCACGACCCATCCGGTCTTCGCCGACAAGTACCTGAAGGGCACGGCGGAGATCCGCGAGTACAAGACCACCGAGGCCCACGACCTCGATCTTCTGGCAGGCCGCATCGACGCCGTGCTGGCGGACGCCACCGCCATCATCGGCACCCTCGAGAAGCCGGAGTTCAAGGATTACACCCTCGCGGGTCCCGCCATCACGGGCGGCATCCAGGGCAACGGCGTCGGCATCGGCCTGCGCCGGGAGGACGCCGAGCTGAAGATGAAGCTCAACGAGGCAATCCAGGCCGCCACCCAGGACGGCACGATCCGCAAGCTGTCGATGAAATGGTTCAAGATCGACGTCGCGCCGAAGAGCTGAGGGGTTTTCTCGCACGGTCGCGACGGAGCGTGCGCACTCTCCTCCCCACAGATCTCGGGTGTTCCCGCGATCTGCTTTCTCTTGCGCAAGTCGGGTGTTCCCGACTTGCGGTGGGGAGGAGATGGAGGTGGGGGTGTGAGCGATAGCCTCTGAAGGTCTGGAGCCAACACCCCCACCCGGCGCTTCGCGCTCACCCTCCCCACAAGGGGGAGGGAAAAGGGGGTGTGGTTCCGAGCCATGGATTCCCTTCCTGGCGGGCTCACGCCCGCGACCGCTGCGCTCCGGCCGGTCCGGTTCGGAGAACCGGCAGAATGACATGGCGGGTTCTGACGCTTGGTGTCATCCTGCCGATCCTTGGGATCGGCCCGGCGAGCGCAGCGAGGGAAGGGGATCCATTCCCGCCCGCAATGCAAGCTCTCCTCCCCACAAGGGGAGGGAAAAGAGGCCTCACTCCTTTCGCGACAGACTCTGAGAAGCCGCGTCAGCGGCATCGCGAAGGAGGCTCTAGCGTTCTCTGGAGACGCCTCGTCCTTCGAGACGCATTGCGATGCAATGCTCCTCAGGATGAGGCTGTGGGGTGCATGGAGAGGCGCCTGAAACTCTCCCCCTCATCCTGAGGAGGTGCG
>DASQTM010000387.1:0-2776 GCA_035641875.1 Microvirga sp.
ATCCCCCTCGTCGAAGGCGGCGCGGGCATATTCATAACGGCGATCGGCGAGGAAGTCGCCGGAGGACCGGACAGTGGAATGCGACGGCATGGCGTTGCCATGAGGGAGCGACGCAACGCTGTCAATGTCGGCGTATGGGCCCGCCCCGTCGAGGCTGGCCGCGTGAAGGTTTTCCCTTTCCCCTTCGCTTTGCTCCGGCCGGTCCGGTCCAAAGGACCGGCAGTATGACACGGGGCTGTCAGGTCGCCCGGCCGCAGCATCCCCGCTCATGACATCCCCCAGGCCGGTCCTATATGCTCACCCCATGGCGCTGCGTTCCACCGACCTTCTCACCCAGACCCCTCAAGGGCTCTACTGCCCCCTCGGCGACTTCCATATCGATCCGGTGCGCCCCGTGAAGCGGGCGCTCATCACCCATGGCCATTCGGACCATGCCCGCTCCGGCCACCGGGCCGTGATGGCCACGCGGGAGACCCTGCTGATCATGGGGGTTCGCTACGGCGCGGATTTCGCCGGCTCGACCCAGGCGGCCCCGCTGGGCGAGAGCCTCCGCGTCGGCAGCGTGACCGTGGGCTTCACGCCGGCAGGCCATGTGCTGGGCTCGGCCCAGATCTCCATCGAGGCGGGGGGCACCCGGGTCGTGGTGTCGGGGGACTACAAGCGCGCCGAGGACCCGACCTGCCTTCCCTACGAGGTGGTGCCCTGCGACGTGTTCATCACGGAAGCCACCTTCGGCCTGCCGGTCTTCCGCCATCCGGACACCAGGGCCGAGGTGCGCAAGCTCCTGGACTCGGTGGCGCTGTTTCCCGAGCGCGCCCATATCGTCGGAGCCTATGCGCTGGGCAAGGCGCAGCGGGTGATGGCGCTCCTGCGGGAGGAGGGCTTCGACGGACCGATCCACCTCCACGGGGCCATGGAGCGCCTGACTGAATTCTACAAGAGCGAAGGCATTCCCCTGGGCGACACCCCGCGGGTGGTGGCCGCCGAGCGGTCGAAGCTCGCAGGCGCTATCGTGCTCTGCCCGCCCTCGGCGATGCAGGACCTCTGGTCCCGCCGCTTTCCCGACCCCGTTACCTGCTTCGCCTCCGGCTGGATGCGGGTGCGCGCCCGCGCCCGGCAGAAGGGCGTCGAGCTGCCCCTGGTGATCTCCGACCATGCCGACTGGGACGACCTCTGCCGCACCATCCGGGAGACCGGGGCCGGCGAGGTGTGGGTGACCCACGGGCAGGAGGACGCCCTCGTCCATTGGTGCACCACCCACGGCATCAGGGCGAGGCCCCTGCACATGCTGGGCTATGGCGACGAGGGCGAGGCCGAGGAGGCTCAAGGCGTGACCGAGGGTGCGGGAGGCGAACCATGAACCGGTTTGCCGCCCTTCTCGACCGCCTGGCCTACGAGCCGCGCCGCAACGCCAAGCTGCGGCTGCTCGTGGATTATTTCAGCCACACCCCCGATCCCGAGCGCGGCTATGCCCTCGCGGCCCTGACCAACGCCCTCATGTTCAAGGAGGCCAAGCCCGGCCTGATCCGCGGCCTCGTGGAGGAGCGCACCGATCCGGTCCTGTTTCGCATGTCCTACCATTACGTGGGCGATCTGGCGGAAACCGTGGCCCTGATCTGGCCCGCGCCTGGGCATGAGAGCGTCACCCCCGCCTCGTCGGACGCGCCGGCCATCGGCCACAACAACCCGCCCTCTCACATCCCCACCCTGACCGAAGTCGTCGAGACCCTGGCGACGGCGAGCAAGAGCGACCTGCCCGCCCGGGTAGCGGGCTGGTTCGACGCCCTGGACGAGACCGGGCGCTGGGCGCTCCTGAAGCTGATCACCCGGGAGCTGCGCGTGGGCGTGTCGGCGCGGCTTGCCAAGACCGCCGTCGCCCAGCTCGGCGGGGTCGAGCCCGACGAGGTCGAGCTGGTCTGGCACGGGTTGGAGGCGCCCTACGAGGATCTGTTCGCCTGGGTGGAGGGGCGGGGCCCCAAGCCGGAATCCGGCAACCCGGCCCCTTTCCGTCCGCCCATGCTGTCCCATCCCCTGGAAGATGAAGACTTCGAGAAGCTCGATGCGGGTGAATTCCAGGCAGAGTGGAAGTGGGATGGAATACGCCTCCAGGCGGTGGCGGGCTGCGCCGGCGATGGCAGGCCGGTGCGGCGCATCTATTCCCGCACGGGCGAAGATGTCTCCCGCGCCTTTCCGGATCTGGTGGAGGCGCTTGATTTCGAGGGCGCCATCGACGGGGAGCTGCTGATCGTCCGGGACGGCCGGGTGCAGAGCTTCAACGTGCTCCAGCAGCGCCTGAACCGGAAGGCGGTGACCCCCAAGCTCATCGCCGAGTTTCCGGTGCATCTTCGCGTCTACGACATCCTCAGCGAAGGCGGCGAGGACCTGCGCGCCCTGCCCTTTGCCGAGCGGCGCAGGCGCCTGGAAGCCCTCGTGGCCCGCCTCGACAGCCCGCGCATCGACCTCTCGCCCATGGTGCCGTTCTCGACCTGGGAGGACTTGGCCGCCGCGCGGGGCGATCCGGCGCTGGTCGGCGCGGGACTAGATGCAGACGCCATCGAGGGCTGCATGGTGAAGCGGGCGAACAGCCCTTACCTGCCCGGCCGCCCCAAGGGCTACTGGTACAAGTGGAAGCGCGACCCCTATCTGGTCGACGCGGTGATGATGTACGGTCAGCGCGGGCACGGAAAGCGCTCCTCCTTCTATTCCGACTACACCTTCGGCGTCTGGCGGAGCGGGCCGGGCGGGGAGGAGCTAGTGCCCCTGGGCAAGGCCTATC
>DASQTM010000388.1:0-5990 GCA_035641875.1 Microvirga sp.
GGCGACGATCATCACGATGCCGGTGATCAGGGACCAGACCGCCATGAGGGTCACGAAGAACACCACCGTCAGGCCCGGCATCAGGAAGGCGACGATTCCCACGAGAATGTTGAGGATGCCTTCGAGGACGAGGAGCCCCCAGCGCTGGTGGTTGGACGCGGCCCTGACCCCGGCCACGATGCCGAACACGCCGTCGACCAGCATGTAGGCGGAGAAGAACAGCACGAAGGACAGGAGCGTCGCCCCGGGCCAGAAGAAGGCGATCAGGGCGAACACGATGGCGAAAGCGCCGCGCAGGGCGATCGCCCACCAGTTCTGCGCCAGGAGCGAACTCATCGCCTGGGTGCGGTCGAAGGAGCCAGGGGTGCCGGATGTCGTCCCGATGGTGGCCATCATCATCTCCTGTTCAGGGGCGCAGGGAATCCCCTTGTAGAAATCCTGCTGTCAACGCCACGCTTGCCGCCCGGTTCGATCACTCGGTCGGGGACGCCTGCTGTTCCCTGGCTTTCGCCAGCCGCCGCCGGATGGCGAGCTTGCGCCGCCGCAGGCGTACCCGCCGCTTGAGACGGAAGGCGCGGATGAGAAGCGCGATGCCGATCCAGGCGAGCAGGATGACCACCGGCGACACGATCAGCACCGGAAAGACGCTGATCAGCACGGCCAGCGCCAGGAGCGCGCCGCCGATGATGGCGATGCTGCTCGCCTCCGTGGCCGTGAGCGAGCGCGAATTCATGGCCCGGCCGACGCTGCTGCCGAGCGCCAGGGCCCCGGCGGCGAGCCGGCGGACGCCGCCCTTCTTGTTGGGGCGGTCGCGGTGGGAGCGCATGTTCCTGGCCTGGCGGCGGCGGGACTGCCAGCCCGGCACGATCTCGGTGGCGTTGGCCAGATCCTCCAGATACATGGCCTCCATGTCCCCGGCGAAGGCCGCGTCCTCCACCACCACGTCGAGCTCCCAGTTGGTGGCCCAGCTGGCGATGTTGAGGTTGGTGGAGCCGACCCGCGCCCAGCGCCCGTCCGCCACGGCGGTCTTGGCGTGCAGCATGGAGCCGTTCCACTCGTAGACCCGGATGCCGGCCTCGATGAGGGAGCGGTAGCCCGCCCGCACCACAGGCTGGAGCGCGGGCACGTCGCTCGATCCGGGCACGAGCAGGCGCACGTCCACCCCGTCTCGGGCCGCCTCGCCGAGCGCCTGCACGTAGGATGTGGTGGCGACGAAATAGGCGTCGGTCAGCCAGAGATTGCGCTGGGCGGTGGCGGCGATGAACTGGTCGACCCGGTAGGTGCGGAACATGCCGGGCTTGCCCGAGATCACCCGGGCCGCCACCGGGCCCGCCGCCGGGATGAGATCGGGATTCGTCAGGGCGTCCTTCGGAAGCGCCCGCTTGCCGGCCAGGTTCCAGCTCTCGGCGAACGAGGCGTCGAGGTCGGCCACGATGGGACCCCTGAGCGAAATGCCCGTGTCGCGCCAGGGTTCGGAATGCTTGCCGACCCAGCTGTCGGAGATGCACAGGCCCGACACGAAGCCGATGCTCCCGTCCACGGTGAGCAGCTTGCGGTGGTCGCGCCGGATCCAGAACGGGTCCGTCAGCCGGGGCCGGTTGAACACCCGGGTCTCGACGCCGGCCTCGCGCAGGCGCCGCCAGAACCAGGGCAGGGCGCGAAACGACGAGCCGAGCCAGTCGTAGAGCACCCGCACGCGCACGCCCGCCCGGGCGCGCTCCATGAAGGCCTGCGCAAATGCTTCGCCGCTCTCGTCGTCGGCGATGATGAAGTTCTCGAAATGGATCACGGTGCGGGCGGAGCGGATCGCCTCGAGCCAGGCGGGGTAGTTTTCCCTGGAATCCCGGAGCAGGGCCACGGCGTTGCCCTGGCGCAGATCGCTGTCGGCGATGCGCGAGAACGCGCGCTCCATCCGGAGTTCGTCCAGGGCTTCGCGATAGGGGCGCACCGAGCTCCCGGGCTGGGCCGTCATATTGTCCATGACCTCTTAACGCGCGGAAGCGGCATTCAGCGTCACATCACAGCCCATGTGATGCCCCGTCGGATCCGGAAAGGAGGGGGTGGCTCCCCCTCGCCATAGCCTAAATCGTAGGGCGGAGATCCCTGAAGTCGACGTGCGGCAGGCCGAAGGCACGCTCCAGGCTTTTAGGCCGGGAGGATCCCCCCTGCGGCTACCTTCCGTTAACCCTAAGCGGAGGTTCCACAACTTGGCCATGATTCACCTTAATCCCCAGCCCCCGTTCCGGGGCGGGCGGAACCCTCTCTTAACCATCCGCCCCCTATGAAGAACCCAACGTTCGGCAGACGTATGTGTAAGGAGTATTGCCCATGATGACGTTGCGCGCCGTCAAATTCGCCGCTGCGATCGTCCTCGCCCTCGGGGCGGCGGCGTGTTCTTCCAACAAGGATGGGATGGCCGATGGAGCCGGCGGCGGTTTCGGGGCCGGCGGCGCCGCAACCCCGGGCAGCGCCCAGGACTTCGTGGTGAACGTGGGCGACCGGGTGTTCTTCGAGACCGACTCGACCGATCTCACCCCCACGGCCACGGCCACCCTCGACAAGCAGGCCCAGTGGCTCTCCCGCTATCCGAATTACGCCTTCCTGGTCGAGGGCCATGCGGACGAGCGCGGAACCCGCGAATACAATTTCTCGCTCTCCGCCCGCCGCGCCCAGAACGTGCGCGACTACCTCGTGTCCCGCGGCATTCAGGCCTCGCGCTTCCGCACGGTCTCCTATGGCAAGGAGCGTCCGGTGGCGGTCTGCAACGACATCTCCTGCTGGTCGCAGAACCGCCGCGCGGTGACGGTGCTCAGCGGCGGGGCCGGGTCCTAGGGCTCCTGGAGCACGGCTCCCATGTGACATCGGGAAAGCGCCGCACCTTCTCGCAGGGGCGGCGCTTTTGTGTTATCGGCACCGTCGTTCGACACCTCCAAGTCTTTGACCAAGTCTTTGACGCATCCGAAGCTCTCGAGACCTAAAGCCCTGATGGTAGCTCGCATGTTCCGACGCCTGATCGCCCTCTTCGCCCTTTCCGCGGCCCTGGCCGGGCCTGCCGCCGCGCAGGACGCCGCCGACGCGATCGTTCGCCTCAACCGGCTCGAGAGCCAGTTCCGGCAGATGTCCGGGCAGGTGGAGCAGCTGCAATACGAGAACCGCCAGCTCAAGGAGCAGCTGCGCAAGTTCCAGGAGGACGTGGAGTTCCGCTTCCAGGAGAGTGGAGGCCGGGGCGCGTCCCGGCCCTCGTCTCCACCCCCCGCCGCCGCGCCGCCCCGGCCCGCGCAGCCGCAGGCCCAGCCGCAGCCCCAGCGCCGCGGCGATCTCTTCGATCCGTCGCAGAATCCGGACGCCCCCGGCGCGCCCCGGCCCCTCGGCTCGACGCCCCCGTCCGCCCCCTTGGCCTCCGCCCCCGACGTGACTCCCATGCCGAGCGGAGCCATGTCCGGGATCGAGGACCTGATCGAGGAGGACGAGGCGACCCTGGACGCCGCTCCCATGGACCTCAACCCGCCCGGGCGGGTGGCCGGGATGCCCCAGGTTGCTCCCGCCCCGCGCCCCGGCCCCAGCGTCGCGGCGACCAGCGTGGGCGATCCGCGCTCGGATTTCGAGGCGGCCTACGGGTATCTGGGCCAGAGGCAGTACGATCAGGCCGAAATGGGCTTCCGCCGCTTCCTTCAATCGAACCCGCGCGACCGGCTGGTGCCGGAGGCGACCTATTGGCTGGGCGAGTCCTATCTCCAGCGCAGCCGCTACCGCGAGGCCGCGGAGCAGTTCCTCAATCTCTCGGCCGAGCACCCCAACGCGCCCAAGGCCCCCGACGCGCTGCTGAAGCTGGGAATGGCCCTGAACGGCCTCGGCGCCCGCGACCGCGCCTGCGCCGTGTTCGCCGAGCTCGACCGCAAGTATCCTCAGGCCCCGGCACCCGTGCGCCAGGGCTCCGAGCGCGAGCAGAAGCGCAACAAGTGCAGCTGATCCGCTAGCCGTCGAGGCGCAGCGTGGCCGCTCCATTGCCCCCTGGCGACGGTCCTGCGGACGAGGTTCTTGAAACCCTCTTTGCCCCCCTCGACGGCGCGAGCGGCATCGTCGCCGCCGTGTCCGGCGGCCCCGATTCCATGGCGCTCATGCATCTCCTGGCCCGCTGGAGCGCGGCGGGTCGGCGCGCGCCAGTTCTCGTCGCCACCGTGGATCACGGCCTGCGGTCCGAAGCCGCCGAGGAGGCGGCTTTCGTCGCCCGCGAGGCCGCGGGCCTGGGATTGGCCCATCGAACGCTCGTCTGGAGCGGCGGGAAGCCCCGGACCGGAATCCAGGAAGCGGCCCGCGAGGCGCGCTACCGGCTCCTGGTCCGATGCGCCCGGGAGGAGGGGGCCTCCCATCTGGTCACCGCCCATACCCGGGACGACCAGGCCGAGACGGTGCTCATGCGGCTGGCGCGGGGTTCGGGGCTGACCGGCCTGTCGGGGATGCGCCGGAACCGGGACCGGGACGGCATCCGCCACCTGCGGCCCCTGCTGGACTGGCCGAAGGAAACCCTGCTGGACCTCTGCCGGGCGCAGGGCTGGCGCTTCGTCAGCGATCCCTCCAACCTCGATGAGCGCTTCGAACGGGTGCGCTGGCGCAGGATCATGCCGCTCCTGGCGGCGGAGGGCCTGACAGCGGAGCGCCTCGCCCGCTTCTCCGAGCGGATGCGGCGGGCCGACGAGGCTCTTGAGGCCAAGGCCCTGCAGGCCTTCGAGGGGGCCGGGCCCGTTTCCGCAGATGGCGGATTGTCCTTCCAGGCCCGCTCCCTGGCGGAGGAGCCCTTCGAGATCGCCGTGCG
Organism: Microvirga sp.; assembly: GCA_035641875.1. GTDB lineage: Bacteria > Pseudomonadota > Alphaproteobacteria > Rhizobiales > Beijerinckiaceae > Microvirga. Next base: position 4,814 of record DASQTM010000388.1, read on the forward strand.
GGTGCTGGAGCTGGCCCTGAGCCGGGCGGGCCTTGCTCCTGAAAACAGCCGCCTGCGCCGGCGCGAGGCCTGCGCGGAGCGCCTGCGCCAGGCCGTCCGCGAGGGGGCCGCCCTGCGCCTCACCCTGGCCGGAGCCCTCGTCCGCCTCGACCGGGCCGGAATGCTGGCGATCCGGCCGGAACCGGCGCGACGGCGGGGCCGTTAGCCAAGGATCTTAGCCAAATCGTCAGGTCCCTTGGCCAAGTCGTCCCGATGACGCCGCATGCACGCCGCATTCCCTTGGCAAGGGGGGATGGTGTGCCTACATTGAGTCCAGCCGCGCGGGGAGATGTCCTCTCGCTTCATCTCCCTCTGGGGCAGAACCTGATCCGATGAATTCAAATTTCCGCAACTTCGCCTTGTGGGTTGTCATCTTCCTCCTGGTGCTCGCGCTCGTCACCCTTTTCCAGAGCCCAGGCCAGCGGGGCGGCGGCAGCGACATCGCCTACAGCCAGCTTCTCAACGAGGCCGATGCCGGGCGCATCACGAGCGTCGTCATTTCCGGCCCGGAGATCAGCGGCACCTACACCGACGGCCGCGCCTTCACGAGCTACGCGCCGAGCGACCCCATGCTGGTGTCGAAGCTGCAGCAGAAGGGCGTGCAGATCACGGCCCGCCCGCAATCGGACTCGACCCCCTGGTTCATCGCGGTTCTCATGAACATCCTGCCCATCGCGCTCTTCATCGGCGCCTGGGTGTTTCTGTCGCGCCAGATGCAGAACGGCGCCGGGCGCGCCATGGGCTTCGGCAAGTCCAAGGCGAAGCTGCTCACGGAGGCTCATGGCCGCGTGACCTTCGACGACGTTGCCGGCATCGACGAGGCCAAGGAGGACCTGCAGGAGGTCGTGGAGTTCCTGCGCGATCCGCAGAAGTTCCAGCGCCTCGGCGGCCGCATTCCCCGCGGCGTGCTGCTCGTCGGCCCGCCCGGCACCGGTAAGACCCTGACGGCCCGCGCGGTGGCGGGAGAGGCCAACGTGCCCTTCTTCACCATCTCGGGCTCCGACTTCGTCGAGATGTTCGTGGGCGTGGGCGCCTCCCGCGTGCGCGACATGTTCGACCAGGCCAAGAAGAACGCCCCCTGCATCATCTTCATCGACGAGATCGACGCGGTCGGCCGCCATCGCGGCGCGGGCCTGGG
>DASQTM010000389.1:0-9147 GCA_035641875.1 Microvirga sp.
TCCTGTGAGACCTGCCACTCCGCTTCCGGTCGGCTCACAACGCTCCATGGACGACCGATCAGGCGATTGCTCTCCACACGGCTTCTGGATCATACCGGAGCGGGTTGGGGCATTCCGAACGCCCTAGTCGCATCCTCCTCCATCTCCGGCGCTGCTGCCGCCGCAATCGTCGCGGGCGCCTATGAGAGCGCCTGCGTCGTCCGCCGTATTGGGCTGAGCGTTGCCGGCTCGGCTCCATGAGAGGCTTAGGAGCAAGGTCACGAGGCCGCCCATGAGGGCAGCTGCGAACCAAAGCAGGGGGTCGCTCACAGGATTGCTGTCCAGATCGGTGGGCATTATTACATTAAATCCGAGCTGCGAAAACTGCTCTAGTCCAAGTCGAGGTCCACCATCACCGGCACATGGTCAGACGGCTTGTCCCAGCCGCGCACTTCCTTTCGGATCGATGCCGTCCTGAGCCTGTCCTGCGCCTGGGCCGAGAGCAGGAGATGGTCGATGCGGATGCCGTTGTTCCGCTGGAAGGCTCCGGCCTGGTAGTCCCAGAACGAATAGACGCCTGTCTGATCGTTGCAGGCCCGCACCGCATCGCAGAGCCCCAGGTTCAGGAGTTCGCGGAACCTGGCCCGGCTCTCGGGCTGGAACAGGGCGTCACCCGTCCAGGCGGCCGGATCGGCGGCGTCCCTGGGTTCGGGAATCACGTTGTAGTCGCCGCACAGGACCAGCAGCTCCTCCAGGTCGAGCAGGCGGCGGGCGTGCGCCTGAAGGCGGCCCATCCAGGCGAGCTTATAGTCGAATTTCGGCGTGCCCAGGGGATTGCCGTTGGGCAGGTAGATGGAGGCGACCCGCACCACCCCCGATGCGGTGGAGACAACGCCCTCGAGATAGCGCGCCTGCTCGTCGGTCTCGTCGCCAGGCAAGCCGCGCCGGACGTCCTCGAGGGGGCGCTTGGACAGGATGGCGACGCCGTTATAGGCCTTCTGGCCGTGGGTGGCCACGTTGTAGCCGAGAGCCTCCACCTCGCCACGGGGGAAAGCCTCGTCCACGCATTTCAGCTCCTGAAGGCAGACGATGTCGGGATCGGCGCTCTTCACGAAGGTGACGAGGTGATCCAGCCGCTGCTTGATCGAGTTCACGTTCCAGGTGGCGATTCGCATTCGATTACCAATCCTTTGAAGATACGAGCGAATTCCTGACGGAACTCTCGCGTAAGCACCCCGGTGTCACCAGCGATCCCCGAGCAGAAATTTCCTTCGGATCATGCAGGCTTCGTCCCTAGCATATGACCTGTTGGATGCGCCACCGGGGCCAGGTCGGGCGGCAATGCACGTATGATTTCGGAATATGCATCGGCGAGAGTTTGCGCGATATCATTCCTCCATGCGCAGAAGGCGCAGCGCATCGCAGAAGGAGACGCAGCATGGACCGATTCACGGGCGGGTGCCTGTGCGGCAACGTCCGGATTGTGGCGTCGGGACTTCCCTACCGGGTCGGCCTTTGTCACTGTCTCGACTGCCGCAAGCATCATGGGGCCCTTTTTCACGCTTCCGCGGTGTTCCCTCAGGATGCGGTGACGATCGATGGCGAGACACGCGACTACGCCGGGCGGTTTTTCTGTCCCCGCTGCGGCTCGTCGGTTTTCGCACGAACCGCCGACGAGATCGAAGTGAACCTGGGATCCCTGGATGCCCCGGACCAACTGATGCCAACCTATGAACTCTGGACCGTCCGTCGCGAGTCCTGGTTGCCGCCGTTTCCGCTCACGAGACGATACGAGCGCGATCGCGACGCCACGGGTCGTTTCGAGGGGTAGGGATCGGAATTAGGATGGTCCAGGCGCAGGCCCGATGCGAAATGCCAAGATGGTCCGCGAAGGAAAGCCGGACGGCGTCCTGGCGCCTTCTGCGCGCGCGGCGCCGCCGACGTGGCAGCGAAAGCTGATGCCGCTGGCGTCAGAGTGTGGAACCCATGGGTGAACGTACGTCCTGGCTCACCCCTGTGGACAATTACTGCGAGCGCATCGACCCAGGTTTCTGGGCCGAGCCGCTGAACGCGCTCTCCAATGGGGCCTTCATCCTTGCGGCGGCCTACGCCTTCCATCTCTGGCGGCGGGAGGGGTCGAAGGACTGGCCCGGCCTCTGGCTGATCGCCGTGGCCGCATCGGTGGGGATCGGGAGCTTCCTGTTTCACACCTTCGCCAACCGGTGGTCGCTTCTGGCGGACGTGCTGCCCATCGCGGTGTTCATCTACAGCTACTTTCTGCTGGCGATGCGCCGCTCCCTGCATCTGGGGGCGGTCGCCGCCATTCTGGCCACCGCTGCTTTCGCGGTGTTCAGCATGTCGTTCGGCCGGATCTGGTTCGGACTCCTTCCCGGCGTGAGCCTCAACGGCTCCGTCGGCTACATTCCGGCGGCGCTCGCGCTGCTCGGGGTCGGCGCTCTGTGCCATGCTACAGGCGAGAGGGCGGCCGGGAGGGCGCTTCTCCTGGCGGCGGGCCTGTTTGCCCTGTCGCTGGCGTTCCGCTCGATGGATGCTGCAAGCTGCGCCGCCTTGCCGGTGGGAACCCATTTTCTCTGGCACGGGCTCAATGGGCTGGTTCTCGGGGTTCTGATGAGGGCCGCCATCCTCCATGAAAGGCTCGCTCATGCGCCCGATTGAGATCCACGGCTATGCCATCGTGTCCGATAACGACCGGATCGCCGACGCGCCCGGGCGGACCCCGGGTATGCTGCGCAACGAGGCGGACTGGGCCTATTTCCAGGCCGAGCTCGACCGCTCGGCCGCGCTGGTCCTCGGGCGCCTGGGCCACGAGGCCAACCCCAACCCGAAGGGACGCCTGCGCATGATCCTGTCCTCGTCCTCGACAGGGCTCGAGCGTCGCCCGGACGGGTGGTGGTGGAATCCCGAGAGGGTGGCCTGGAGCGAGGCCATCGGCACGGTGCTGCCGGAGGGCGGGAGGGTCGCCGTGCCCGGCGGGCGGCGGGTGTTCGATCTCTTCCTCGGGATCGGCTACGACGCCTTTCACCTGACCCGCGCCGAAGGCGCCTTCATCCCAGGCGGCGTGGCGGTTTTCTCGGGCTGCGACGCCGGCCGAAGCGCCGAGGCGATCCTGGCCGGAAAGGGGCTGAAACCGGACGCCCGCCAGGTGCTGGATCCCCACGGTCCCGTCAGTCTTACGGTTTGGCGGGTTTAGGTCGAACCCTTGAAGCGGCTTGGAGTTGACGTTCGACACCTGCTCGCAAGGAGGAGCCGATGCGCCATCTCACACTTCCAGCCGTCATCATCACGGGCTGCCTCGCCGCGGGCGCAGCATGGGCTCAGTCGTCCGGCGGGAGCGGCGGAGGTGGTGGAGGTTCCGCCGGCGGTTCGGGCGGAGGAGCCTCCTCCACCGGTTCGTCCACAGGAGCCACCACGTCTCCAGGCACGACCACAGCGCCCCTGAATTCAGGGTCGAACACCTCGACCGTTCCGCTTCCGCCAGGGGCTACCAGGGGCAATACCGGTCAGGGGACCGTGGATAGCCCCGCTACCAACTCGGCGGATCGTGGCACGACAGGAACAACCACCGGCCCCATTCCCCCGACCGGAACCGAAGGCAGCACCGGAGGCAGCACGACCACCGGCAACCGGAACTCCGGCCCCGCCACCACGGGAACCGTGTCTGGCGTCAATCGGCAGCCTGGCGAAGCCTCTGCCGTCCCCCGGACCGCGCGCGAAGAGGAGCTGTTCCGCAAAGGCGAGGAACTGGAGCGGAAGATCGAGCGGGGGATCTGCGACGGCTGCACCAAATAAGGCTTATGCGGCCTCGTCGAGGCTCGGATAATCCGTGTATCCCCTCGTGTCGCCGCCGTAGAACGTGGCGCGATCCGGCTCGTTCAGGGGCGCGTTGACGCGAAGGCGTTCCACAAGGTCCGGATTGGCGATGAAGAGACGCCCGAAGGCGACCAGATCTGCCCGCCCGCTGGCCACCGCATCGGTAGCCATGCCGCGGTCGTAGCCGTTATTGGCCACGTAGGCGCCGCGGAAGGACCGCCGCAGGCCCTCGTAATCCACGTCAGCCGCGTGCCTGTCGCCCTGCGTCGCGCCTTCGATCATGTGGACATAGCCGAGCCCGAGTCCGTCGAGCCTCTCGACCACATGGCTGAAGAGCGCTTGCGGGTCCGAATCGGCCGCGTCGTTGACTCGGGCCGGCGACAGGCGGATGCCCACGCGATCCTTGTCCCACACCTTCAGCACCGCCTCAGTGGCCTCGATGGTCAGGCGGGCGCGGTTCGCGATGGCTCCGCCATAGGCGTCACTGCGCCTGTTCGAGCCGTCCTTCATGAACTGATCGAGCAGATAGCCGTTCGCCGCATGGATCTCGACGCCGTCGAACCCGGCTTCCTTGGCGTTGCGGGCCGCCTGCTCGTAGTCGCGCAGGATGCCGGGGATCTCCGAGAGTTCGATCGCCCGCGGCTCGGACACCTCGGCGAAGCCCTCGTGGAGAAACGTCTTGGTGTTCGCCCGGATCGGGGAGGGGCCCACCGGGGCGCCGCCCTTCGGCTGAAGCGAGGTGTGGGACACGCGGCCCACATGCCAGAGCTGGATGAAGATGCGGCCCCCGGCCGCGTGGACGGCGTCCGTCACCTTGCGCCAGCCGGCAATCTGTTCGGGCGTGTAGATGCCCGGCGTGCGGAGATAGCCCTGGCCCTGATGGGAGATCTGCGACCCTTCCGTGATCAGAAGACCCGCGCTTGCGCGCTGCGTGTAATAAGTGGCGGCGCCGGCGCCGGGCACGTCCCCCTCCGTGGCCCTATTGCGGGTCAGCGGAGCCATAACCAGGCGATTCGGCAGGGTCAGGCCGCCCAGCCTGAAGGGTTGGAATAATGCGTTCGAGTCGGCGCTCATCGGAAATCCTCGTTTTCACCTGTGAAATCGCATGAAGTACAGGCTGATACGAGATAATGAGGCCTTCACCCGATGCAATGAGGGGCTGCCATGCGAAAATTCGATGGCTGCTTCATGGGCCAAGCTGCGCCTGCCCGCCTGTCAACCTCCAGCGCTGGCTTGGTCGAGCCTATCGATGTCGTCCCTGTCCAGCCGAAGCCGCGTCGCAGCCGTGAGATCCCGCATCTGATCGAGACTCGTGGCGCTGGCGATCGGCGCAGTGAGGCCCGGTCGGGCCATCAGCCAAGCCAGCGCGACCTGCGCAGGGGTCGCGCCTTTGTGAGCGGCAACCCAATCGAGAGCCGCCAGGATCCGTTTTCCCCTGTCGTCGAGGTAGGTGGCCATGCGCCCACCCCGCACGCTCTTTTCGAAGTCCTCCTCGGAGCGGTACTTGCCGGTGAGGAAGCCGCTGGCGAGGCCGTAATATGGGATGACGCCGACGCCCTGCTCCCGGCAGAGGGGCTCCAGGTCGCTTTCATACTCCGCGCGATCGGAGAGGTTGTATTTCGGCTGAAGGCTCTCGTAGCGCGGCAGGCCGCGGCTCGCGCTGAGATCCAGCGCCTCCTTCAGCCGTGCGGCGGAGAAGTTCGAAGCGCCGATAGCGCGCACCTTTCCCGCCCGGATCAACTCCGCATAGGCTTCGAGGGTCTCCTGCTGCGGCGTGTCGGGATCGTCCCGGTGGGACTGGTAGAGATCGATGTAGTCGGTCTGGAGCCGTTTCAGGGAGGCTTCCACCGCCGAGCGGATATAGGCCTTCGACAAGCCCTTCATGCCCGGGCCCATCTCCGAGCCGACCTTCGTGGCGATGACGACCCTGTCCCGGTGGCCGCGGGACTGAAGCCACCGTCCGATGATCGTTTCCGATTCGCCGCCCTTGTTTCCGGAGACCCAGGTTGAATACACATCCGCCGTGTCGATGAAGTTCAGCCCGGCTTCCACAAAGGCGTCGAGCAGCGTGAACGATGTGGCCTCGTCGACGGTCCAGCCGAACACGTTGGTGCCGAGGCACAGCGGCGAAACCATCAGATCCGAGTGACCAAGCCGGCGTTTGTCCATGGCGATCTCCCCTGTCCACCGCCGATGTGGATCAGGACGGGGCATTCTCAAGGGGAGGGCAGGGGGCACGATCAGGTGTCTGTTTCGCAAGCATGTTCCGAACCTGCTGCGCTGCTTGCAAGCTTTGGTGCGGAAACGGCGGTGAGGACGCGAGCTTTCGATGGTGGCGCAACGATATTTTTCACGCTCGATCTCCTTGGCAGGTTCCAAGGTAATCCTTCGTTAACCATGCAGGCGCATCCTTTTTACGCTGGCCATATGGAATTTCCCAAAGCGGCTGACGGGAGATGAGGCTCATGACTCCAAAGACCTTCGAAGAAACGATCCGCGAGAGGATCGAAGCAGTGGAACTGGTGGTGACGGTGATTGCGCAGGAGGGCAGGGAGGCCAGTCTGCACGATCTGCGCGTCCTTCTGATCAACGTGATGGGATTGCTCAAGCGCAACCCGGGCATCGAGTCGGCCGCCGACGACCTCTACGCGGCTGCGGCGGCCCTCGTGACCGACAGCTCCGTGGGATCGCAGCCCATCGCCAGAAAACTTCGCCTGTTGCGGGATGCGCGGGACCGCTTCTGTGCCCGGCTGCCCGGCGCAGCCGAGCGGACCGGCTCCGGAAGCGAGATGCGGTTCCAGGGCCTGGAAGCAGCCTATGCGATCCAGCTTGAACGGGGCGCAGGGAGCATTGCGGCAGAGGCGATCACGTCGCGCACTGCCGCGTAGGATTCCTGCGCCGTCCTGAACCGGTGAGAGATCGCGGTGGCCTGGGACGGTTTGAGAGCGACGACGGGCAGGAGTTTACGGGCGACAAGTTGATCGATGAGTTGGCTGATCCTGCCACTGACCACAAGGCGCCGGGACGATGTAGTCCGATTGTGACGCTAGCCCTCCTGTCACAAACAAAAACCCTCGCCGGTTCGAGCCGTGCGAGGGTTGTGTTGGTTGCGGTGACCTGAACCTACTGAAGATTGGCAAGCACTCCGGGGGACTCCGCCTCTGCCTTCAACTGATCCTGCCGCGCTCCACGTAAATACGTGGTCGAGACGGTATAAGGCTTCAGGTGAGGGCAATCTGGCGGAATTAACCGTGGCCGGAGCGGTGATCTCGCCAGTGGCCGACGCTCACAGCCACGTTTTCCGTACCTTTCTGGACTTCGCTGCCGTTCTTGCGCGGGCGTGCGCGCCTCTTGGTGAGGAGGCGAAAAGGACAGCCAGAGTCATGGGCTCCATGAGCTTCAACTTGGAAACTCCCGGGCCCCGTATTCTTCGCAACACCTGCTGAGCGACAGAAGGAGCAAACGCGAGGCAGTTGACCATCTCGGCAAAGCTCATTATCGATATTGATAATCGATCAGGTGCGCTATGAATATCGTTCCGATCAGGCGTCCGCGCGAGCTTGTCTATGAAACCGTCAAGCGGCGCATCATGATGAATGAACTGAAGCCAGGCAGCAGCCTGACCGAACTCGGTCTGGCTCGCGAGATCGGCTGCAGCCAGGGAACAATCCGGGAAGCTCTCTTTCGTCTCCAAGAGGACGGCCTTGTGACAAGGGCTGGCCACCGGGGCACCACGGTGACGCGCCTCGACCAGGAGGAAGCTGAGGAAACTCTCGCGATCCGACGCCGCATTGAGGTGCGTGGGGCGCTGAAATCCGCCCGAAACCTGACGGATGAGGTCCTTGGGGACCTTCGCCGCCTGATCGTCCGGATGGAGGATGCAGCCTACCAGGGCGACGCGTTCGCATTGATCGAGTTCGATATGGCCTTCCACTTGGCCATCTTCAAACTCTCCGGCCTTGAGGCGCTTGAGCAGATCCTCACTCGTTGCACAATTCACACCCACCGGTCGAAGCTTTGGGCGCCAAGCCACAAAAGACCGCTTCTTGAGACGGCCCGCAGGCACAATGTGCTCCTTGAGCACCTTGAAGCGGGCGACGCGGAGGGGCTGGCTCATGCCATCGGTGTGCATATCGATACGATCGTCACGAAGGGGGATTCATGACCCCCTTCGTGGACCCGCAGATGCAGGCGATTTTGGACCGAATCCAGGCGGACCCGCAGATCGACTTCAAAACGATGCCTATTGCGGAAGCACGCCGGCAGGCGGACGCCGCCACCATCCCATGGAGTCGCGGCGCGCCTGAGATGGCGGCGCGGGACCTCACCGTCGACGCCGGCGGGCGTGAGATGAGCGCGCGCCTCTATCTCCCCATGGAAGAGCCCATCGCGTCGCTGATCCTCTACATCCATGGGGGAGGCTGGACCTTCGGATCGATCGATACCCACGACGGCACGATGCGAAATCTCGCCAAGGCCGCGCAGCTTCCCGTGCTCGGCATCGACTACCGCCTGGCGCCGGAGCATCCCTTTCCGGCGCCTCTCGACGACGTTCTGACGGCCATCGCGTTCATCGAGGCCGGAGGCCTCGGCAGCCCGATTTCCGCGCAAGATATGATTATTGCAGGCGATTCCGCGGGGGCCAACCTGGCTCTTGCGGCGCTGCTCGCGCGCCGGGACCGGAGCCTTCCTCAGCTGGCATCCGCCGCTCTCTTCTATGGCTGCTACGCGCCGGATTTCACGACCGTGAGCCATGCGGAATTCGGAGGCGGCGCCTATTTGCTCAGCAGCGTGAACATGCGCTGGTACTGGACCAACTTCCTGGGCCAGGAAGGCGCCGACACCACTTCTCTCGCCGCGCCGGTGAGATGCGATCTGAGCGGATTGCCGCCGCTCTACCTGTCGGCGGCCGGCCTTGATCCGCTTCGGGACGATACGCTTCAGCTTGCCGAGAAGCTTGCCGCCTCCGGCATTTTCTTCCGCTGCGACCACGTTCCCGGCGTGGTCCACGGCTGTCTGCGCATGACCCGGGAACTCGATGCAGCCCGCGCAATGATCGAGGCGGGAGCCGACTTCATCGTCTCGCAACTCAATGAAAAAAACCTGGGAGGAACACAATCATGGAACGCCGCGACTTCCTGAAGCTTTCCGCTGCCGCCGCTCTGGCGGCGCCGCTGGCACGACCGGCCATCGCACAGACGCCGACCACCGTGCGCTGGTGGTACCATTTCGATAATCCGCAGAACTCGCCCGCAGCCCTGGTGGCGAAGTTCGAGCAGGAGAACCCCGGCATCAAGATCCAGGCCGAGGCGATCCCGTGGGGCGGCGGCAACGACT
>DASQTM010000390.1:0-2333 GCA_035641875.1 Microvirga sp.
ACCGTGAAGTGCCGCATCGGCGTGGACGACCAGGATACGGAAGAAGCTCTCGACCGCCTGACCGATCACGTGGTGGCGGCAGGCTGCGACGAGCTGACCGTCCATGCCCGGAAGGCCTGGCTCCAGGGCCTGTCGCCCAAGGAGAACCGGGACATTCCGCCCCTCGACTACGACCGGGTTTACCGGCTGAAACGGGCGCGTCCCGATCTCCCCGTCGCCATCAACGGCGGCATCCGCACCCTGGCTGAGGTGCGCGAGCACCTGAGGCACGTGGACGGCGTGATGCTGGGGCGCGTGGCCTATCACGAGCCCGAGATCCTTCTCGCCGTCGATCCTGAGCTTTATGGCGAGGACCCGCCGGTGGCCGATGCTTTCGAGGCCGTCGAAGCCTACGAGCCCTATGTGGCCGCGCGCCTCGCGGAAGGCGAGCGCCTCCACGCCATGACCCGCCACATGCTCGGCCTTTTCACCGGCCGCCCCGGCGCCCGGGCCTATCGTCGCCATCTCGCCACCGAGGCGATCAAGCCCGGGGCGAACCTGCAGACCTTGCGGGATGCGGTGGCTCACGTGTCCCGGGTCGAGGCGCAGCCTCCTCGGGCGCTGGCTTCCGCAGCGTCAGCCTGATCCGCCGGGCCCATCCTTCGCCCGCAGGATCAGCCTGTTGCCCCGCACCTCGTAGGAGCCGAGCCGCTCCAGGAAGCTCATGCCCAGCAGATTGGCGTGGAGAACGCCGGTGCGGGCGATGAGGGCAGGGATGTTCCTCTCGGTGATCGAGCCCACCGACAGGCTCTCGATGACGACGGGGGCCGCAAGGGCGGTGCCGTTGGCGGTGGAGACCGGGATGGAATAGTTCAGCGCGTCCGGCCTGAAGCCGAGGGCCGCCGCGTTCTCCGCCCGCAGGACGACCGTGCTGGCGCCGGTGTCGAAGATGAAGCGGGCCTCATGCCCATTGACGGAACCCTTGATCAGGAAGCTTCCATCGGTCTTGCGGGCGGCTACCACTTCTCCGCTGGACAGGACCACGGTGCGGCCCATGGCGACGTCGCCGATGAGGCGGTCGAGGGAGGTGTTCAGCTCCCCCCGGAAGCCGTAGAGAATCAGCAGGGTCGCAAAGACTCCGCCGCTGACGGCGATGGCCTGCACCCCATAGGTCCAGTGACGGCCGAACCCCTCGATGATGGCCGCCGCCATGATCATCGAAACGCCGCCGAGCCCGAGCAGGGCCGCCGCCTCGAAGGGCGACAACCCGCCCACCGGCTCCTGGGCGAAGAAGATCACCAGGAGCGCCGCTGTGATCATCAGGCTGCCGGCGCCGCGAATGCCCGGCATCAGGTGGCCTTGTCGCTTTCGGGGAAGAAGGCCCGGCGCATGCGCTCCGGCAGCTCGGCCATGATGCGCAGCCGCTCCTCCTCCGGCAGCCGATACCAGCGGCCGATCTCCTCCCGCGTGCGGCCGCAGCCCTCGCAGAGACCCGTTTCAGGATCGAGGGTGCACACGCGAACGCAGGGGCTGGAAGCGCGGGTCATGGTTCATCTTCATGTCGTCACGGTTGGAGCACGGTCAAGAGGCCGATGAGCGCAGCAATTTCCGCCACCTGCTGCACCGCACCCACCATGTCTCCCGTTTGCCCACCGATATGCCGCTCGGCAAGGCGCATGAAGGCAACCCCCGTCAGGCCTGAGAGCGCCAGCATCAACCCCAGGCCTGAGGCCGGAAGGCCTCCCAGGATGCCCAGGATAATCGTGATAAGCCCGGCGAGTCCCGCCGCCAGCCGGAAGGTCTCCCGCGTCGGCTGCCCGACCGAGTAGGCCGCTCCGTCCCGGCGGGCCGGGGGCAGGAACGCGAGCAGCATGAGCCCCGCCGTGCGGGACAGGGCGGCGGCGATGAGGATGGCGGCCAGCACGGCAGGCCATTCGGCCCGGGCGGCGAGGGCGGCCAGCGCTCCGATTCGAAGGGCAAGCGCAAGGAACAAGGCCGCGGAGCCGAAGGAGCCGATCCGGCTGTCCCGCATGATCTCGAGCCGTCGCTCCCGGGTCGCGCCGCCGAAGCTGTCGGCAGTGTCGGCAAGGCCGTCCTCATGGAGCGCGCCCGTGGTCAGGATACTGACGGTGACGGCGAGGGTTGCGGCGAGCCAGGGGCCGAGACCGAGGGCGAGCGCCGCTCCCATGGCCAGGGCCGGCAGGATCCCGAGAACAGCGCCCGCCAGGGGAAGCACGCGCGCAAGGCGCTGGAAATCGGGGATCGCATGGGGGGCGGGCTCCCAGGGCAGGGCAGGCAGCGGAAGGCGCGAATAGAAGCGCAAGGCCTGGAACAGATCCACCGTCAGCGCCTGC
>DASQTM010000391.1:0-3553 GCA_035641875.1 Microvirga sp.
ATCGCCAGGCTGCCCCTGTCATAGGCGATCGTCAGGTTGGCGGTCTCGAGCCGGTCCTTGCCGAAGAACCTGTCCATGGTGAGATCGTTCACGGCGCCGTTGACCGTCAGGGGCAGATCGGCGAAGGCCGGGATGTTGGCGACCGCCAGACCGATCCCCACCCGCAGGTCCGTCCTGCCCTTCATGGTGGCCGGATCCACGTCGAAGCCGGCGATCTCCTTGATCCGGGGCTCCATCAGGAGAGCTCCGAGGCCGTCTGCCGCCCCCGTGAGGCGGAAGTTGATCCGCGCCAGGGCATCGTCATCCCAGTAGTTTTCGAGAGCGAAGGTGCCCTCGGAGGCGCTCAGGCTCCGGTCGCCCGCCATCTCGACCCGCCCCGTGGGCGCGCGAAGGGACACGTTCCTGCCGGTCACGCGGCCGGCGACGTCCATGTGCGACACCGGCGGCAGCCCCTCCGCGGCGGTCAGGACGCCGCCGGAAACGGCGAAATCGATCTTCAGGGCCTCGTCCGGGATCGGGCCGCCGGACATGGACTGGGCGATGTGCTCGCCGGTCATGGCCACCTTGAGGTCGATGGATTCCAGCATGCCGGCCTTGAGGTTCGACACGAGAAACCGGCGCACCGGGGGAGCGACGGCCTCGGGCCAGATGCGAAGGGCGGACCGCAGATCGGTCTTTCGGGCCCGCAGGTCGAGGTTGAGGCCGTTCGGGTCCGCGGATGCTCCCAGGAGCCCGCTGAGCTCTGCGGAAAGATCGGGGCCCTTGAGGCTGAGGCCCCTGATCGCCACTCCGTCCGGCCCGGAAAGCTCGACCGCGATATCGCTGATCCGGACCGGGCGGTCGCCGGCGGCGGCCCCGGTCAGCACCGCGTCCTTGCCGCTCAGGGACGCCCGCCAGCTCTCGGTCGCGGAGGGGGTGTCCAGCCGCCCTTGCAGGCGCACATGGGTGTCGCCCCCCTTCAGTTCGAGCCTTTGCAGGTTGAGCGCCTTCTCGGCCTCGAGCCAATCCACCTCGATGCTGGCCCGGTCCACCGGCAGGGGCGACGTGTCCTTGTCGTCGATCTGGATCATGCCCGCATTGCTGTCGAGCCGCGCCCTCAGCTCCGTGACCCGGCCCTGGTCATAGGCCGCGTCGATGCGACCCGAGAATTCGAGATCCGTCGTCGCCGGCAGGGCCGAGAGGCCGGTGAGGAGCAGGATGTCCTGGATCGGGGCTCCGTCTGTCACGAGCGACGCGCGATAGGCCGCCTTGTCGCCCCTATCCTCCCGCCTCGCGTCCCCGTTGAGCTGCCAGGAGCCCTGGCGGCCATCGACGGTGGCCGAGAAACGGCGTCCCCCGTCCTCCGACCAGTCGAAGGTCGCGTCCAGACGCTGGAACCGGGCGCGCTCGCGGTACTGCGCATCGACGAAGACGAGGCGCGCATTGGTCAGCTGCGCCCGACCGAGGGAACTCAGGACGCTCTGAGGGCCAACGACCACGTCGAACAGGGAGCCGACCACCCCCGAGACCTGGGACGGTCCCCCAAGGGTCTGGTCGGGCGCGTCCGCCCCGTCGGGCGACGGGACAGGCGATATGGGAGGCGCAGGGGCAGCCTCGGAACCCTCGCCGCCCGGCACCGGGGAAAACGTGAGAGAGCCGTCCCGGTTGACGAGAACCCGCAATTGCAGATCGCGGATCTCGACGGCCTTGGGCTGGAGGTTGGCGGTGAGCAGCGAGAGGCCGTCGACGCTCACGATGGCATAGGGCGCCTGGAGGACGAGGTTTCCGCCGGGGGCCCGGATATCGAGCCCGTTGGCCCGCAGGGCCGGCGATCCGTCATGCAGCTCGATGGCGGTGTTGCGCAAGGTGACGGACCAGCCCGGCCCGATACGGGCCGCAAGGGCCTCGGCCACCCGCTCGGGCAGGCGTCCGAAGCTCATGGGAGCCGCGGAAAGCCGCAGGTAAAGCAGGCCGAGCGCAAGGGCGACGAACACCACAAGCCCAAGCTTCACATAGAGGGCGCCACGAAGCACGCGCCGGAAAGCGCTCCGCTTCACCGGGCGTGGCCGGGGCGACCTGGTCCTAAATGGCAGCTTCATTCTTGTGATGTCGGGCAACCAGTTCTTGCGCTCTCGGCACGATATAAGGAATCAGATGGAAGACCTTAGCCGTCTTGGCTGTCTCCCGCGACCACCTTTTCTGTCGTGCGCCTGAAGAGGGTTCCACCAGCACAATCCGCCGAAAGGAAGGCGAACCATGCCACTCACCCCCGGACGCAAAGCTCCCCCGTTCTCGCTGCCTGCCACGGACGGGCAGACGATCACCCTGGACGGCCTCGAGGGTCGCAAGCTCGTGCTGTACTTCTACCCCAAGGACGACACCAGCGGCTGCACCCTGGAGGCCCAGAACTTCCAGGCCCTGAAGCGGGAATTCGCCGCGGCCGACACGGAAATCATCGGCGTTTCACCGGACTCCCTGAAGAGCCACGACAGGTTCCGAACCAAGTACGGCCTCGACTTCGCCCTCGCGTCCGACGAGGAGAAGTCCATGCTGGAAGCCTACGGGGTGTGGGCCGAGAAGAGCATGTACGGGCGCACCTACATGGGCGTGGAGCGCACCACGGTCCTGATCGACCGGGACGGTACGGTTGCGAGGATCTGGCCCAAGGTGAAGGTGCCGGGGCATGCGGAGGAGGTTCTGAGGGCCGCGCAAGCTCTGCCGTAAGGGGAAGATCGTTCTTGCAATCCGGAGGTGATATGTTTTAACGCTTCACAACCCTCTCCCCTCCTCGAAAACTCCTCACCTCCAAATGCCGAATTACAAAGCCATTCTCTCCGGCCAGAGCTGGAATGCTCCGTCCGGCCTCAAGATCAGCAAGAAGCCTGTCTTCCTGACCTACTCATTCAATGTTTCGGAATGGGGCTCGTCGAAGTTCGGCAGCGCCGACAAGGCTATGGCGCGCAAGGCCCTGAAGATGTGGGGGAACGCCTCGGGAATCCGGTTCATTGAGGTCAAAGGAGATGAGGCCGAGTTGAAGTTCCAATGGCAGTGGCATTGGGGAAACGTTACCGCCTGGGCGGAATTCCCGGAACTGAACCGGGAGACCTTCGACGGCGAGGACATGGTGCGGGATTCCAGCGGCGGGAACGTGTACCTGAACACCTGGCACCGCACCGAGATGTCCAAGAACAAGGCCTTCAAACTCTATATTCTGCTCCATGAGATCGGCCATGCCCTCGGCCTCAAGCACCCGTTCCACAAGATGGACCACAACAAGCAATTGCTGAAGTCGGGTCTGGATCATGTGAATCATACCGTCATGAGCTACACGGCGGGCGATGCGAACATGCAGTCCGTGGGGCTCGGCTCCCTGGACATCCAGGCCATCCGCGCTCTCTACGGCAGCCCCTCGCAGGACGGGCGCCAGGTCGCGAAGTGGAGTTGGAGCAAGACCAAGCAGACGCTGACCCAGATCGGCAAGAGCAAGGCCGACGTCATCTACGGGGTCGCGGTCAAGGATATCATCAAAGGCGGCAACGGATACGACAAGATCTACGGCTTCAACGGCGACGAT
>DASQTM010000392.1:0-9066 GCA_035641875.1 Microvirga sp.
TGTCGGGCATATATTCGAGCAGCGGCCCCGACGGGTAATAGGTCACCACCACGCCCTGCCCTTTGGCGAGCGTCTGCATCTTGGCGGCGGCGGGCAAGTAGATGTCGTCGAGCTTCGGCAATTGGCCCGCATGGCTTGAGATGAGGTCCACCCAGAGCTTCTGTTCGATGCCGGCGGATAGGGCGTCGGTGCCGGTAAGCACGAGGTCGATGTCGACCCGGCCTGCATCCTGCTGCGCCTTGATCTTGCCCGCGAGCTCCGGAGCCGGAGCCTTGGTGAAGGTGATGCGCGACACCAGGTTGGGCTTCGCCTTGCGGTAGTTCTCGATGGCCTTCTGCGTCAGGGCGAGATTGCCGGCGACGTCGATGACGCTGAGAGCGACTGGGCTCGTGGGCAGGGCCAGCTGGGCAAAGCCCGGACCGCCAAAGGCGGCAACGCCGGCGGCCCCGGCCACGCCGCCCACGAAGGTACGTCTCGTGATGGGTGTTTTCATTGTCTTCCTCCCGTTTTCTGTGCGGCAGGGCTCCGCTGAGCCATGTCCCGTCTCACAGCTTATAGGCCTCTTTGGCGAGGCGATAGGCAAGGTCGTAGGCGAGCTCATGCGCCTCGTCCTCGTCCAGGCGATGGGTCGTCACGAGATCGGCGAGATAAGCGCAGTCGACCCGGCGGGCTACGTCGTGCCGCGCCGGGATCGACAGATAGGCCCTTGTGTCGTCGTTGAAGCCGACCGTGTTGTAGAAGCCGGCGGTTTCCGTAGTGAGCTCGCGGAAGCGGCGCATCCCTTCGGGCGAATCGAAGAACCACCAGGCCGGGCCGAGCTTCACGGCCGGGTAATGCCCAGCGAGAGGGGCAAGCTCCCGGGAATAGCTGGTCTCGTCCAGGGTGAAGAGAATGAGCGTGAAGTTCGGCTCGTTGCCGAACCGGTCGAGAAGCGGCTTCAAGGCGCGAACGTATTCGGTCTGCGAGGGAATGTCCGCACCCATGTCGCGGCCGAAGCGGCTGAAGATCGCCTGGTTGTGGTTGCGGAACGAGCCTGGATGGATCTGCATCACCATGCCGTCCTCCACGCTCATCGCCGCCATCTCGGTGAGCATCTGGGCGCGGAACAGCTCGGCATCTTCAGGCCGGGCGTCGCCGGCGGAGACGCGGCGGAACAGGGCCTCGGCGTCCGCGCCTGGTAGATCGGCGGTGCGCGCCGTCGGGTGGCCGTGGTCGGTCGAGGTTGCGCCGTACTGGCGGAAGAAGGCGCGCCGCTGCCGGTGGGCCTCCAGGTAGCCGCTCCAGGTGGAGGTGTCGCAGCCGGTGATCTCGCCGAAGCGAACGAGGTTCTGCCGGAACCCTTCGAAATCCGGATCGACGACGGGATCGGGCCGATAGGCCGTGACTACCCGCCCCTTCCAACCCGATTGCCGGATTGTCTCGTGATGCTTCAACGGGTCAAGGGGGCTTTCCGTCGTGGCGATGACCTCGATGCCGAAACGCTCGAACAGCGCGCGGGGCCGGAAGTCGGGCGTGCGCAGGGCCGTATCGATGCGGTCGTAATACGCGTCCGCATTGGCCGGCGTGAGCCGCTCGGTAAAGCCGAACAGCGTCGCGAAGGTATGGTCGAGCCATGCCCGGGTCGGCGTGCCGCGGAAGAGATGGTAATGGGCCGCGAAGCGCCGCCAGACCGCCCGCGGATCGCGCTCGACCGGACCTCCGTCACGGGTGGGAATGCCAAGCTCTTCGAGGCGCACGCCCTGGCTGTAGAGCATGCGGAAGATGTAGTGGTCGGGAACGACGAACAGCGTCGCGGGGTCGGAGAAAGGCTCGTTCTCGGCGTACCAACGAGGGTCTGTATGGCCATGCGGGGAGATGATGGGCAAGTCCCGAATCTCCGCATACAGCCTGCGCGCCACGTCCAAGGCGGCAGGCTCGGCAGGAAACAGACGGTCCGGATGGGTCAGCATGGGCATTCTCCCTGGGCGCTCCCTCCGGCCTGTTTCCGTGCCGGTTTTGATCGCTTGTGATAGGAAGCTTAGAACGGTTCTTATCCCTTTGCAATGGTCTACTAGTATGGTAGTGTGCCACTTATGACTCATGGAACCCTTGCAAAGCTCGACAGCGACAGGGAGCCTATGGCTCGCCAGGTCACGCGCGCGCTGCGCCAAGCCATCGTGACGATGCGCCTGGCGCCGGGCGAGATGCTGTCCGAACAGGACCTCGCAGGGCGGTTCGGCGTCAGCCGCTCGCCGGTGCGGGAGGCCCTGATCAAGCTGAGCGAGGCCGGCCTCGTGCGGGTCATGCCCCAGCGGGGTACGCAGGTGGTGAAGATCTCCCGAAAGGGGGTCGAGGACGCCCGCTTCATCCGGGAAGCCGTGGAAACGGCCATCGTCCGGGACGCCGCCAAGAAAGCGAGCCCCATATTGCTTGCCGAACTGGCTGCGAGCCTCACAAGGCAACGCCGCGCCCAGCGCTCCGCTTCCACGGAGGAGTTCCTGGCCCTCGACGAGGAGTTTCACAGGCTCCTCGCAGAGACGGCGGGACGGCTCGCCGCGTGGCGCATGATTGAGGACATCAAGCCCCAGATGGATCGAGTGCGCTTTCTCGACATGACGAAGGCGACGCCCCGCGATGCGGTGATCGCGCAGCATGCGGTCATTGTGGACGCCATCAAGGCGGGGGATGCATCCTCGGCCGAGAAGGCGATGCGCCTGCACCTGAGCGAGATCCTGCGCTCATTGCCCGAACTCGCCGCAGAGCACCCGGATCTCTTTGAATTGGAAACAGAGGCGCAGCCGGAGATGCTCAGCGCCTGAACGTCCCTCCTCCCGGTGGTCTAGCTCGGGAGCATGGCAAAAAGGATATGAACATGTTGGACAAGCCCGCGCTTACCCCGCGTACCGTGCGCCTCCACGAGAGCGACAACCTGGTGGTTGCCGTCGATCCCATCATGCCCGGTTCGGTTCTGCATGGCGTCACCGCCAAGGACCGGGTCATGCGCGGCCACAAGATGGCGGTCACCGCCATTCCCCAAGGCGAACCGGTGCTCAAGTTCGGCCAGATCATCGGCTTCGCCTCGAAGCCGGTCGAGCCGGGCGAGTGGCTTCACGAGCATAACGTGGAGATGCACGCCTTCGCCCGCGAATACCACTTCGCCGAAGACGCCAAGCCCGAGCCTGTCCTGCCCGTCGAGCGGCAGGCTACCTTCCAGGGCTATCGCCGCGAGAACGGCAAGGTCGGCACCCGGAACTATCTGGCGATCCTCACCAGCGTGAACTGCTCGGCATCGGTTGCCCGCTTCATCGCGAGGGAAGTCGAGCGCTCCGGGATTCTCGACGACTACCCGCATGTGGACGGCGTCATTCCCCTCGTGCACGGCACGGGCTGCGGCATGGACATCAAGGGCGAAGGCTCCGATGTCCTCAAGCGCACCCAGTGGGGCTACGCCTCCAATCCCAACATGGCCGGCGTGCTGATGGTGGGCCTCGGATGCGAGGTTTTCCAGATCGCCAAGTGGAAGGAGCTCTACGGGATCCAGGAGAGCGAAACCTTCCGCACCATGACGATTCAGGACATCGGCGGCACCCAGAAGGCCGTGGCGGCGGGGGTCCAGGCCATCCGCGACATGCTCCCTCTGGCCGATCGCGCCCGGCGCGAAACCATCCCTGCCTCGGAACTGATGCTGGCCCTCCAGTGCGGCGGGTCGGACGGCTACTCCGGCATCACGGCCAATCCGGCCCTCGGAGCCGCGGTGGATATCCTCGTCCGGCACGGCGGCACGGCGATCCTGTCGGAAACCCCGGAGATCTACGGCGCGGAGCACCTGCTCACCCGCCGCGCCGCCACCCGCGAGGTCGGCGAGAAGCTGGTCGATCTCATCAAGTGGTGGGAGGAATACACCACCCGCAACCGGGGCGAGATGAACAACAACCCCTCCCCCGGCAACAAGGCGGGCGGCCTTACGACGATCCTCGAGAAGTCCCTGGGCGCGGCGGCCAAGGGCGGCACGACCACACTCACAGGCGTCTACCGCTATGCCGAACCTGTGACGGCGAAAGGCTTCGTCTACATGGACACTCCCGGCTACGATCCGGTCGCGGCGACCGGTCAGGTGGCGGGCGGCGCCAACGTCCTGTGCTTCACCACCGGCCGCGGCTCCGCCTATGGCTGCAAGCCGACCCCGTCCATCAAGATCGCCACCAACAGCGAGATGTACCGCCGGATGATCGACGACATGGACATCAACTGCGGCGACATCCTGGATGGCGTCTCGATCGAACAGAAGGGGCAGGAGATCTTCGAGACGATCCTCAGGGTCGCCTCCGGCGAGCACTCCAAGTCGGAAGCGCTCGGCTATGGCGATGCGGAATTCGTGCCCTGGCAAATCGGCGCGGTCATGTAAGGTAGCGGGCAAAGCCAATTCCAAACCGCTCCTGGAAGCGGCACCATCGAGGTAACGATCATGGAACAGACCTGGCGCTGGTTCGGCCCGGAGGACGTCATTCAACTTTCCCATGTCCGCCAGACCGGCGCGACAGGGATCGTGACCGCCCTGCACCACATCCCCTATGGCGTCGTGTGGAGCGTCGAGGAGATCGAGAAGCGCAAGGCCCTCATTGCCGCCGATCCCTCCCTCGGCCTGCGCTGGAGCGTGGTGGAAAGCCTGCCGATCCATGAAAGCATCAAGATCGGCGAAGGCGACCTCGCGCCCCTGTTCGACAATTATCGCCAGTCCATGCGCAATCTCGCGCAATGCGGCGTCACGACGATCTGCTACAACTTCATGCCGGTCGTCGACTGGACCCGCACCGAGGTCGCCTATCCCCTCCCCGGCGGGGGAACGGCCCTGCGCTTCAACGCCCACGAATTCGCGGCCTTCGACTGCTTCATGCTGCAGCGCCCCGGCGCGGAGGCAGAGCACCCGCCCGAGCTCGTCGCCCGCGGACGGGAATGGTACGACCGCTCGTCGGAATCGGATCGCCGCAAGCTGCTCGCCAACATCATGGCGGGCCTGCCGGGCGCCTATGACCGCTACGACGTTCCCGGCCTGCGCGTGATGCTCGACCGGTACAAGGACGTTGATGCGGAACGGCTGCGCGAGAACCTTGCCCGTTTCCTGCGCGAGGTGATCCCCGTGGCCGAGGAGGTCGGCATCCGGATGTGCATCCATCCCGACGACCCGCCCCGTCCGCTCATGGGCCTGCCCCGCATCGTGTCGAATGCGGAGGACCTGGAATTCATCCTCGGCGTTGTCGATTCGCCTGCCAACGGCGTCACCCTGTGCAGCGGCTCGCTGGGGGCCAACCCTGCAAACGACGTGCCGGGCATCGCAAGGCGCTTTGCCAACCGCATCTGGTTCGCCCACCTGCGCAACGTGGCGAAGGAGCCTGACGGCTCCTTCATGGAGGCGGACCATCTCGGCGGCGACACCGACATGGTGGCGCTCGTTTCAGTCCTTCTGGAAGAGCAGAACCGCCGCAAGCAAGCCGGCGAACCGCGCTGGCGCATCCTTATGCGCCCCGACCACGGCCATGAGCTTCTCGACGACGTGGGCAAGCCGACCCATCCGGGCTATCCGGCGATCGGCCGCCTGAAAGGCCTTGCGGAACTACGCGGCGTGATGACAGCAGTCTCGTCTCTCCGGAACCTGCCGCTCTAGCGAAAGATCAAGCCTGATCTCGGACTCGCAAGAGCTTCTCAGGAGAATGCGGCAGCCCTGACGGGAGTCTCGTCTCTCATCGGGACCTGCTGCCCGGAGTCCCGACCTTCCAGAAGCATCTGAATCCGCTCGGCCAGATCCGCAGCTCTGTAGGGCTTGTAGAGAAGTTCGAGATCGTTGATCGTCTCGTCGGTGTCCACGTAGCCTGTCGTGAGAAGCACATGCACGTCGGGCAGCTTGCGCTTGATGAGGCGGGCCAGATCGATCCCGGTGAGCTCTCCCGGCATGCGCACGTCCGATAGCACGAGGCGCACATCTTCGTTGGTGTCCAGCATCCGTGCGGCCTCGTCGGCGGTCTGCGCCTCGATAACCCCGAAGCCGAGGGACCGGAGGGTCGAGATCGCAACCTGGCGGACGGCCGCATCGTCCTCGACCACGAGCACGGTCTGGCCGCTGCCGATCGGGGCTGCAACGGAGGCCTGCGCATCCGGCAGCTTATCGACCGGAGCTTCAGTTCGCGGAAGGAAGATGCGGATCGTCGTGCCCTGCTGCGGCGCGCTGTCGACCTCCACAAAGCCGAAGGATTGCTGAACGAAGCCATAGACCATGCTGAGCCCGAGGCCGGTGCCCTTCCCGCTCTCCTTGGTGGTGAAGAACGGCTCGAACACCCGCTCGAGCACCTCAGGCGGCATCCCGATCCCGGTATCGCTGACGGCGATCATCACGAATTCGCCAGGGGGCCCGCCGGCGCCATCCTCCAGCCGCCGGTTCTCGATGGCGATCGTCAGATCGCCGCCGTCCGGCATGGCGTCCCGGGCATTGACCGCGAGATTGAGGAGAGCGGCCTCGAACTGCGCCCGGTCGACCTGGATCGGCCAAGCGTTCGGCTCGGCCCGGAAGCTGGCATTGATGCGTTCCCCGAGCGTCCGGCGCATGAGTTCCAGAAGGCCGGGCATCAGGGCGGTCACGTCGAGGGTCGAAACCTGGAGCGGCTGGCGCCGTGAGAAGGCGAGAAGCCGGTAGGTGAGGTCTGCGCAGCGCTGCGCGCTCTCCATAGCCATCTTGACCCGGCGCTCGGCCTTCTTGTTGCCTTCGATGGATTTCTGCATGAGGTCGAGGTTGCCGATCACGACGCTCAGCATATTGTTGAAATCGTGGGCGATTCCCCCGGTGAGGCGGCCCACCGCCTCGAGCTTGCTCGCATGGAGCAGGTTCTGCTCCAGCTGCTTGCGCTCCGTGATGTCGAACCACATGCCGAAGAACTCGCGCGGCCGCCCCTCGTCGTCGCGCATGAGCACGGTCTGATCGAGAAAGTAGCGATAGGTGCCGTCGGCGCATTGCCAGCGATACTCGAGATTGACGGTCCCGTCCTCCGCCAGCTCCTTGAGCTGGTTCAGCACCCTGTCCCGGTCGTCCGGATGGAGCCGCGAAGACCAGAAATCCGGAGCCCCGAGGAACGCGTCGGGCCGAAAACCCGTGATGCGCTCGATGCTCACGTTGGTGAAATTGAGCTGCCGGTGATCCTCTTGCACGGAGGCAGTGTAGAGGGCGATGGGAAGCGATTGCAGCACGATGGATTGGTGCTCCTCGCGCCGCCGCAGCGCCTGCTCCGTCTTCAGCTTCTCGCTGCGGACGCGCAGGTTCTCCATGAGGAGGCGCCGTTCCTCCTCCCCCTGACGGCGGATCTCCTCCGTCTTGCGATAGAGGTCGACGAAGATATCGACCTTCGACTTGAGGATCAGCGGCTCGATGGGCTTGAACACATAATCGACCGCACCTGCCGAATAGCCTCGGAAGACGTGCAGGTCGTCCTTGTTGAACGCGGTCAGGAACAGGATCGGCACCCGCGACGACCGGGGCCGGCTGCGAATCAGCCCGGCGACCTCGTAGCCGTCGAGCTCCGGCATCTGGACGTCCAGGAGAATGGCCGCAAAGTCATCCTCCAGGACATGGCGAAGGGCGGCCTTGCCGGAGTTGGCGGTGACGATCTCGATGCCGGACGAGCGCAGCATCTCTTCCACGGCAAAGAGATTGCGCGGATCGTCGTCCACAACGAGGATTTTTGCGATGATCGGACCGGACACAGCGCGGGTCGGGTTCGGGCCTGAGAGGCTCGAATCCGACTTTGCTGGGTGCAGGTGATCCATCATGACCTCATCTCGGGTGCCGAAGCGCCGTTGGGAGCTCCCTTCCCATCAGATACATAGGTGCTTCGACCGAGTTGAACGCGCAAGACCGCGAGAAGTTGATCGATATCCACAGGCTTGGAGACGTAATCCGTCGCGCCCGCCTCCAGACACTTCTCCCGGTCCCCCTTCATGGCCTTCGCCGTGACGGCGACGAGGGGGAGGTCCCGATAGCGGGCCATCTTCCGGATCTCCCGCATCGTCTCGTACCCGTCCATCTCCGGCATCATGATGTCGACGAGCATCACGTCCACGTCCGGATTGGCCTTCAGCTTCTCGATGCCCTCAAGGCCGTTCTCGGCGAAGATCACCTGCATCCCGTGCTGCTCGAGCGCGCTCGTCAGGGAGAAGATGTTGCGCATGTCGTCATCGACGATCAGGACCTTGCGGCCCTCCACCGAGCCGTCGGCCCGCCGCTCGATGATGATCTGCTTCTCCTCCGGGATCGCGCTGATCGCCCGGTGCAGGAACAGGGCGGTGTCGTTGAGGAGCCGCTCCGAGGAGCCCTCGCCTTTCACGATCACCGTCGCGGCGATCCGCTCCAGCTGGCGCTCTTCCGCCCGGGTCAGGTCCTGGCCCGTATAGATGATGATCGGCAGATCCTCTCCGCCTTTCGTCTTGCGGATGCGCTCGATGAGCTCCGTGCCGGGGAGATCCGGCAGGCCGAGATCCACCACCGCGCAGTCGAACTTGCGCGCCTGGATGGTGTCCAGGGCGCTCTCGGCGCTGGATACGCCGGTCACGTCGACCTGTTCGCTCTTGATGAGCTCGGCGATGCTCATGCGCTGGATGTCGTCATCTTCTACCAGAAGCAGGTTCTTGACCGGCCGGTCGATGAAATCCTTCGTCCGGTTGAGCGCTCCCATGAGGGCGTCCCGGTCGACGGGCTTCTCGAGGAAGCCGAAGGCGCCGGCCTTGATGCCCCGCTTCTTCTGATCGTCCACGGAAATCACGTGGATCGGCACGTGCCGGGTTCTCGGATCGTGCTTGAGCAGGTCGAGCAGCGCCCACCCGTCCATGTCGGGGAGCCCGATATCGAGGGTGATCGCGTGGGGCTTGTAGCGGTGGGCCAGGGCCAGGGCCGCGGCGCCGTCCATGGCGATCAATCCCCTGAAGCCCTGCTCCCGGGCCAGCTCCAGCAGCACCGAGGCGAACATGGCGTCGTCCTCGACGATGAGGACGACCCGGTCGCCAGGCGCGATGGCGTGACGGTCGTCCAGGGACGCCGAGAGCGCCATG
>DASQTM010000393.1:0-3389 GCA_035641875.1 Microvirga sp.
TGGAGGACGTGAGGCGCGTTCAGGAATGCTCCGACGCCATTCGCGTCATCAAGGTCAACCGCAAGACCCTCGGCCTGTTCGAGGCCGAGAGCCTCACCCATCTGGTGGCGAATCTCGGCCGGATTTTTCGCAACGACATGTTCAAGACCCATGTGGAAGAACTCGTTCAGCTCTGGGACGGGCAGGCGGAGTTCCACAGCAACACGGTGAATTACACCCTGTCGGGGAAGCGCCTGGACATTCAGCTCAAAGGGACGATCCTGCCAGGGCACGAGAGCGCCTGGGATCGGGTTCTGGTGGCCATCGAGGATGTGACGGAACGGGAAACGGCGCGGCGGCAACTGGCCAGCAGCGACGAATACGCCCGCGGCCTGTTCGAGCATTCGCCGGTGTCGCTTTGGGTTGAGGATTTCAGCGGCGTCAAAGGCCTGCTGGACGAGGTGCGCCGGCAGGGCATCCGCGATTTCCGGGTTTTCACCGACGTACACCCTGAGTTCGTCGAGCGCTGCATGAGCGAGATCCGCGTCGTCGATGTGAACCGGCACACCCTCGAGCTGTTTTCGGCTCCCGACAAGCCGACCCTGCTGCGCCGCCTGGGCGAGGTCTTCCGCGACGACATGCGGGAGAACTTCAAGGAGCAGTTGATCGATCTCTGGCACGACCGGATCTTCCAGCAGCGGGAGGTGGTGAACTATTCCCTGTCGGGGGACGAGCTTCATCTGCACCTGCAATTCTCGGTGCTGCCGGGGCATGAGCACGACTGGTCCCTGGTCCAGGTGGCGCTCACCGACATCACGGCCCGCAAGAAGGCCGAGGCCTACCTTGAATATCTCGGCAAGCACGACGTGCTCAGCAAGCTCTACAACCGCTCCTTCTACGCCGACGAGATGAACCGCCTGGAGCGCAAGGGACCGTTTCCCGTCACGATCATCATCATCGACATGAACGGCCTGAAGGTGGTCAATGATCAGCTGGGGCACGCGGCCGGAGACGACATGCTGCGGCGCGCCGGCGAGGTGCTGAGCAAGGCGATCGACAAGCCCTGCCATGCGGCCCGCATCGGCGGCGACGAAT
This sequence comes from Microvirga sp., assembly GCA_035641875.1. GTDB lineage: Bacteria > Pseudomonadota > Alphaproteobacteria > Rhizobiales > Beijerinckiaceae > Microvirga. Next base: position 1,075 of record DASQTM010000393.1, read on the forward strand.
TCGCCCTGCTGCTTCCCGGAACCGAGGAGCGCGACGGCAAGCTGGTGATGGAAAGCATCGAGAACCTGCTGGAGGTCAACAACCAGTTCTATTCCGGCCGGCCCCTCAGCTTCTCCTTGGGCATGGCGACGAGCCGATCCGGCGAGCGGCTGGAGGCTGTGGCGACGCGGGCCGATCTCCAGATGTACGAGGCGAAGCGCGCCTATTACAGGGCAAGGGACGCCGGCAGGGCTTCTTGAAACGACCGGCCCGGCCCTAGGCTTCCTTCAAGCCCGCTTCATGGGGCGATCTCGACGATCTCGGCCTCTCCCTGTCCGACAGGAATCACATCGCCGATCTCCTTGCCCATCAGCGCCTGGGCGAGCGGCGACACGTAGGAGAGGCTGCCCTTGGCCGGGTCCGCCTCGTCCTCCCCGACGATGCGGTAGGTCTGCCGCCGTCCGTCGTCGCGCTCGAAGGTCACCTGCGAGCCGAAGCGCACATGGGAGGCGTCCGCCGGGACCGGCGCGACCTCCGCGGTGATCCTGCGGTGAGTCCAGTAGCGCAGGTCCCGGGAGACGCGGGCGATCTCGGCCTTGTCGTCCTCGGCCTGGCCCTTGGCGAGACGCCGGTTCAGCGCCGCGATCTCCTCGTCCATCTGGGCGAGGCCCGATGGGGTCACCAGGTTGTGGGGGCTGACAGGCCGGTCGGGCAGGTCCTCGAAGGCCTCGCCGCCCTCGGACTCGCGAACAAAGGCGCGGCTCATGATGATTCCCTCCGCTCCTATCAAGCCAACGGTTCTGAGCCTGCTAGGTTTCCCGCGGAGCCCTTATCTTGGCCTGCCTCAACCGTCCGACGATGCCGCCCGGGAAGGCATAGACGCTGATGATGAACAGGGCGCCGAGCCAAAGAAGCCAGCGGTCCGGATGGACCAGGTTGGGCAGGACCGGGATGCCCGCAAGGGCCGAGCTCCCGGCCTCCATCAGCACCTGGAGATAGCTCTGGGCCAGGACGAAGAGGGCCGCCCCGATGATCGCCCCGTACATCGTCCCCATGCCGCCGATCACCACCATGAGCAGGATGTCGATCATGATCGAGAAGGACAGGGTGGTGTCCGGGCCGTTGTAGCGCAGCCACAGGGCCAGGAGCGCGCCCGCCACGGTGGCGACGAGCGCCGAGATGACGGAGGCGGCGGTCCTGTAGGCCACCACGCGATAGCCCAGGGCCTCGGCGCGGAACTCGTTCTCGCGAATGGCCTGGAGCACCCGCCCGAACGGCGAGTTCACGATGCGCAGGAGCAGCAGGAACACCGCGAAGGACACGAAGAACACCAGGTAATAGGCCAGCAGCCGCCCGTTGATGGAGACGCCGAACACCGGCTCCGCCAGGAGCCGGAAGGCCGGGCGAAGCTCCGGGGGAAGCTGGAACGAGAGGCCGTCCTCGCCGCCCGTGATCGTCGAGAGCTGGGACGCCAGAACCGCCACGGCGGAGGCGACCGCCAGCGTGATCATCGAGAAGAAGATCGCCCGCACCCGCAGGGACAGGAGACCGATGGCCGCCGCCAGAACCGCCGACAGGGCCAGCGCCGCCAGGAGCCCGATGGCGGCCTGGCCCCAGCCCGGCCCCATTTTCTCCAGCGCGATGGCGATGCCGTAGCCGCCGATGCCGAAGAACATGGTGTGGGCGAAGGACACGATGCCCGTATAGCCGAGCAGCAGGTCGTAGCTCGCCACGAGCACGATGAAGACGCAGATCTTCGCAGCCGTGCTCAGGGGCTGGCTGCCCGAGAACAGGAACGGGGTGGCGGCCAGAACCAGCACGACGGCGAGCAGGATCAGGCTCAGCGCCCGCGAGCGCGGCAGGTCCGACGACAGGAGAGCGTTCAGGACTCCGCCGCCCTTGCGGGTCGGGTCAGCGGACAGGGTGAGGGCGGGGGAGGTGCTCATCGGCGCGCTACCGGAAACAGGCCCTGCGGACGCCAGATCAGCACGAGGGCCATCACGAGGATGTTGGAGATGAGCGCCAGCTTGGGCTCGACGAAGCCGACATAGTTCGCCACCAGGGCGACCAGGATCGAGCCGACGAAGCAGCCGCCCACGGAGCCGAGGCCGCCGATGATGATGACGATGAACACCAGCACCATCACCTCCATGCCCATGCCGGCCGTGAGCGTCTGGCGGTAGAACGCCCACATGACACCGCCAAGGCCGGCGAGAGCGGATCCGGCGATGAAGACGCTGACGAAGAGGCGGCGGATCCGGTAGCCGAGGGCCTCGACCATCTCGGGATTTTCGACGCCGGCCCGGATCAGCAGGCCGATGCGGGTGCGGTTGAGG
>DASQTM010000394.1:0-8228 GCA_035641875.1 Microvirga sp.
CCCGCCTGTTCCAAGCCGCTCAGCGCGAGCTGGAGGAGCGGCGGCGCGTCGAAGTCGCCCTGCGCGAGAGCGAGGAGCGGTTCCGCGCCATCGCCAACTCCATCGATCAGCTGATCTGGGCGACGAAGCCGGACGGCTACCACGATTATTACAATCAGCGCTGGTACGAGTATACCGGCGTTCCGGAAGGCTCGACCGACGGGGCCGCCTGGAACGGCATGTTCCATCCCGACGATCAGGAGCGGTCCAGGAACGTGTGGCGGCATTCCCTCGCCACGGGCGAGCCCTACCACATCGAGTACCGCCTGCGGCATCGCTCCGGGCATTACCGCTGGGTGCTGGGGCGCGCCCAGCCCGTCCGGGACGAGCACGGGCGGATCACCCGCTGGTTCGGCACCTGCACCGACATTCATGATCTCAAACAGGCCCAGGAGGAACTCCGGGAAAGCCGCGAATGGGCCCTCAGGACCGAGGCCGAGACGCGACGGCTCGCCTCCATCCTGGCCGAGAGGGTCGCCGAGCTCGACGCCGCCAACGAGGAGATCCAGCGCTTCGCCTATATCGTGAGCCACGACCTGCGCGCGCCCCTGGTCAATGTCATGGGCTTCACCAGCGAGCTTGAAAGCGCGCAGGCGGAGATCGAGCAGTTCTACAAACAGGCTTCCGAGAAGGTTCCCGAGCTGATCACGCCGGACATCAAGGCCGTGATCGAGACGGACCTTGCGGAGGCCATCGGGTTCATCCGGACATCGTCCGTCCGGATGGATAAGCTCATCAACGCCATCCTAAAGCTGTCCCGCGAGGGACGGCGCGTCCTGGCTCCCGAGCCGCTGGACATGCGGCAGCTCCTGGAGGGGCACCGGCAGAGCCTGGCCCACCAGCTCTCCGAGCGCGAGGCGGATCTTGTGATCGAGAGCGCTCCGGACCTGATCGGCGACCGTCTGGTGGTCGATCAGATCTTCGGCAATCTCATCGAGAACGCGGTGAAGTATCTCCGCCCCGGCCGCCCCGGGCGGATCGTGGTGAGAGGAAGCGATGTAGGCCCGGCCATCCGCTACGAGGTGGAGGATAACGGACGCGGGATCGAGGCGAAGGATTTCGAGCGGATCTTCGATCTGTTCCGGCGCTCCGGGGTGCAGGATCAGCCCGGCGAAGGAATCGGGCTTGCGCACGTGCGCGCCCTTGTGCGAAGGCTCGGCGGAGCGATCACAGTATCGTCAAAATTTGGTGAAGGCACTGTCTTCACGGTGACCTTGCCCAAACCGATCGAGATGACCTCGGAGGCCGCTTGAATGCCCCACCAGCACCCGGTGACCATTATCATGGTGGAAGACGACGAGGGGCATGCGCGCCTGATCGAGAAGAACATCCGCCGGGCCGGCGTCTGCAACGAGATCCGGACCTTCGCCAGCGGAACGGGGGCGCTGGAGCATCTGTTCAGCCACGACGTGCGCAATGCCGGACCCTTTCTCGTGCTCCTCGACCTCAATCTGCCCGATATGCACGGCATCGACGTTCTGGCCAAACTGAAAAGCGACGAGAAGCTGAGGCGCGCCCCGGTGGTCGTGCTCACCACCACGGACGACCAGCGCGAGGTTCAGCGCTGCTACGACATGGGCGCCAATGTCTACATCACGAAGCCTGTCGAGTACGAATCGTTCTCGCAGGCCATCCGCCAGCTTGGGCTGTTCCTGTCGGTGATTCAGGTTCCGGAAACGTTGTGAGCGAAGGCGTGTCCGACACCCAGACCATCCGGCTTCTCTATATCGACGATGATCCCGGCCTGGGTCGCCTGGTCGAGCGCACCCTGTCGCGTCAGGGCTTCCTGGTGACTCATGCCCTCAGCGGAGACGAGGGACTGAAGCACCTGGATTCCGATGTTTTCGACGTGGTGGCGCTGGATCACTTCATGCCCGGCAAGGAAGGGCTGGAGGTCCTCTCGCTGATCCAGGCCCTGTCGGACCCACCGCCGGTCGTCTACGTCACCGGAGCCGACGAGGGGCGCATCGCCGTCGCCGCTCTCAAGGCAGGCGCGGTGGACTATGTGATCAAGGATGTGGGCGGGGTTTTCCTGGATCTGCTCCGCACGGCCGCCGAGCAGGCCCTTGCGGCCGCAAGGCTCCGGCGCGAGAAGGAAGCTGCGGAGCGCGAGATTCGGGTGGCGCGCGAGCGCGCCGAAATGCTGCTCCGCGAGGTCAACCACCGGGTGGCGAACAGCCTGCAGCTGGTCGCGTCGCTTGTCGCCATGCAGCAGCGGGCGATCACCTCCGATGCGGCGGCCCAGGACGCATTGACGGAGACTCAAGGACGGATCGCCGCCATCGCTCAGATCCACCGCCGCCTCTACACCTCCAACGACGTCCGCTTTGTGGAAATGGACACCTACCTGCAAGGGTTAATCGAGGAGCTGGAGGGCGCCATGCGCGCCGCCGGGCGAGAGCACACCATCACGTTGAGCGCGCAGCCCGTCCAGATCGATACGGACAAAGCCGTCTCCGTGGGCGTGATCGTCACGGAGCTGGTGACGAACGCCTTCAAATACGCCTATCCGCAGGGAGCCACCGGCCATATCCGGGTGGCCCTCTCCACATCGGGCGACAACGTGTCCCTCGTGGTGGAGGACGACGGGGTCGGATGGAAGGGAGCCGGCCCTGTCCAGGGAAGCGGCCTCGGCACCAAGATCGTCAGGGCGATGGCGTCCAACCTCCAATCGGCGATTGAATTCGATCGCGATCACGCGGGGACGCGTGCCGTCCTGTCATTCTCGATCTGACGGCTCATCAGAGGTGTGATCGATGGAGGCCTCGATTGCGCCCGGCAAGGCTCGGCCCTGCCGGAACGCTGATAAGCAGCATGTTTCAAGCGGTGGCGATGGGCCTGCCGCTCATTGGTTCTCTTTCTCCCGGGGAGGCCTGCGAAGACGTCGCTTGTAGGAACCTGGGGAGATCCTCGATCGAATTTCATCGATGATGTAATCGAAGTCCCGTTTCAGCCGGTCGAGGCGCGAAAGCAGCTCGCCGTCTTCCATTCCCACGATGACCTGATTGTCTTCCCCGTTCGACGGATGAAGCGTCATGCTGCGCAACTCTTCGAGAGTTGTCGGTCCGATATTCGGGACCGTCAGCCACTGGGCATCGGAAATGCTGGCCACTTCGCGAATCGTCGGGCAACGGCCCTGGAATTCGGCAAGGATGGCTCCACGCACACGTCCGGAGCATTTCTCGATGGGAAAAGGGTCGTCCAAACCCATATTGACGCGTCCTCTCTGGCCTCGAGGTGGGACGGTATGTGCCGACCACTGATGTTGTTGCTCGATCCTGGTTCATTTAGTGACCCCATCCTCCATCCCTTGAGCCGAAAAGAGCAGAGGACCTTAAGGAGAACAAAACATGCGTAAGGAGTAGTCACATAGGCTCGCGTGTCGAAGGCGAATTAACCTATGTGAAGGCTGCGGCACGGTGTCATGACGCGAGCAGGAGAGGACGACGCCGGTTTCGATGGGCGCCATTCTCCGCCGCTGGGGCGCGGCGACATTGCTGGCCAAGTAGTCGAAATCCGGACGGACATGGAGCGGTTTTGACGCGATCCTGTCGTGGGAACGGCGCAAGCGGTGCGCTTTCGCGGTCAAAAAACCCGGAATCTGGAGATTCTTGTGCAGTTTCAGGCATCTCAGGGCATTATTAGCCGGCAACCTGATTGCCGGATCGGCCCATCGGATATATTCAGAACGTTTGTGTCCTGCCTGCAGTCTTGAGGAATGAATGTCCGCAACCTCCGTCTTGATCCACCTGCTCGGTGAGATTGCCCTGCTCCTGTGGGGGATCAACATGGTCAATAGCGGGGTTCAACGCGCCTTCGGGAGCGACTTGCGCTGGATCCTCGGGATCGGGTTGAGAACGCGGGTCCGCGCCTTCCTGGCTGGGGTCGGCGTCACGACGGTTCTGCAGAGCAGCACGGCGACCGCCCTGATGGTGGCGTCCTTCACGGCCGGCGGCGCGGTCGACATGATTCCCGCGCTTGCCGTGATGCTTGGGGCCAATGTGGGCACGACCCTCATCGTCCAGGTCCTGTCCTTCGACATCACCCTGATCTTTCCCGTCCTGATCTTCGGCGGCTTCATCGCCTACCGGCGCGGGGCATCGAGCCGCGTCAAGGATCTCGGGCGCGTCACCATCGGGCTCGGCCTGATGCTGCTGTCGCTGCATCTCCTGAGCGAGACGATCCACCCCATCGAGTCCTCCGAGGTTCTCAAGAGCCTTCTGGCCGCGATCGCTCCCGATCCGCTGATCCTCGTGCTGCTCGCCGCCGCCTTCGCATGGATCGCCCATTCCAGCGTCGCCGCGATGCTGTTCATCATGTCGCTCGCAGGAGCCGGCGTGATCGACGCCCACAGCGCTCTGGCGATGGTGCTCGGCGCCAATCTCGGCAGCGCGCTCAATCCCGTGCTGGAGGGCACCGGGGGCGATCCGGACAAGCTGCGCGTCCCGTTCGGCAATTTCGCCATGCGGGTTGTCGGTTGCGCCGCGGCGCTCCCGTTCATCGACCCGATTCTGGCCTCCATGTCGATGCTCGACCCGAACCCGGCCCGCATAGCGGCGAATTTCCATACCCTGTTCAACATCCTGCTGGCGGCGATCTTCATCCTGCCGCTGCCCTGGATCGCCCGGCTCCTGCTCAAGGTCTTTCCGGAAAAGCTCCGCGCCTCCGATCCCGGCATGCCGCAATATCTCGACAAGGATGCTCTCGACACGCCCTCCGTGGCCCTGTCGAACGCCGCCCGCGAGGTCCTGCGCATGGCCGATACGGTGGAGACCATGCTGCGCAGCTCCCAGGATCTCTTCCGCGAGGACGACATCAGCCGGGTCGATGCGGTCAGCCGCACGGACGACGTGGTGGACCGTCTCTACAGCGCCATCCGCCGCTATCTGAGCTCCATCAATCATGAGGCCTTGAGCGAGGCGGAGGCGAAGCGCCTCTCCGACATCCTGGCCTTCGCGATCAATCTGGAGCATGTGGGCGACATCATCGACAAGAACCTGATGGAGCTTGCCGCCAAGCGCATCAGGAACCACCTGCGCCTGCCCAAGGACAGCCTGGAAGACATCACCAACATGCACGCGAAGCTGCTGGAGCACCTGCAGCTCGCGGCCTCCGTTCTCATGTTCCAGGATCTCGGCTCGGCCCGCAGGCTCGTTTCCGAGAAGGAGCGCTTCCGCGATCTCGAGCGCGCCATCACCAAGAAGCATCTCGACCAGCTGCGCTCGGGCAGGGCTGCGGGCGACACCAGCGCGCTTCAGCTCGACATCGTCCGCGACCTGAAGCGCATCGAGGCGCATATCGCGGCCACCGGACATTCGCTCCTGGAGCAGAGCGGAGAACTCAAGCCCAGCCGCCTGACCTCCTGACTGCTTCCGCCCTAGAGCCAGCCGTTCCCTTTCAGGGCGCGCCAATCCATGTAGCGCACCTCCTCGGGCAGGCCGATATCGCGCCTCTCGTGGTCGGAGAGATGGCTCAGGCTGCGGATCGGAGGGTTCCCACGGCGGGGCAAGGGCTGGAGCCAGAGCCTCAGGCGGAGCCAAAAGCTCTCCGTGCCGCGTAGGCGGCCGACATCTTCGTATCTCATGGCGATTGACCGATCTCTGTTCGCCTGAGGGCTCAGTACCCTTGGCTGTCGAGACACAAGATGCGCCTGATGCGCAGGCTTGACAAAGCGATTGCCAATGGGCTGGCATAAGGCAGCCTTATGGATAAGCCATGCCCAAAGCCTCTCCCAAACTCCCGCCCATGAGCGCCGTCCGCGTCTTCGAGGCTGCCGCGCGCCACCAGAGCTTCACCCGCGCGGCGGAGGAGCTGGGCATGACCCAGGCGGCTGTCAGCTATCAGATCCGGGTTCTGGAGGACCGGGTCGGCGCGCCGCTCTTCACCCGTCTGCCGCGTCAGGTCGTCCTGACGGAGAAGGGGCTTCAGCTCGCCCCGGCCGTGACGGAGGCCTTCGAGGCGCTCAGGGTCGCCTTCGCGGGCGTGGAGGATTCGGTGCAGACCCACATCGCCCTCACCACCACGCATACCCTCGCGTCGAATTGGCTCATTCCGCGCCTCGGCAGCTTCCGCCAGCGCCACCCCGGCATCGCCGTTCAGGTGGACATCTCGCAGCAGATGGTCGATCTCATGGCCCACGATTTCGACGTGGCGATCAGAGCCGGCGCCGGAGATTGGCCGGACTTGGAGAAGCACTTTCTCTTCGACAACCTGGTCACTCCGGTGTGCAGCCCCGATTTGATTCGCGGCATGGCGCTGCGCAGGCCTGAGGATCTCCTGAGCCTCCCGTTGATGTCCCCGGACGATCCCTGGTGGCACGAGTGGTTCGCATTGGCGGGGGTGGAGAACGCGAACCTGAGCAGACGATCCGACTACTCCCTGGGCGTTCAGCAGTTCGAGGGCATGGCGGCCGTGGCGGGGCAGGGGGTCGCCATCGTCAACATCTCGTTCTTCAGGGACGAGCTGGCGGCGGGCCGGCTGGTCCAGCCCTTCGACGTGGTCCTGAAAAGCCGGAGCTACTGGCTCGTTTATCCGAAGGCCCGCAGGCGCTATGCGAAGATCCAGGCTTTCCGCGACTGGCTCCTGAGCGAGGTCGCCGCCGACGCGGAGAAGCCGACGCCGCAGGCCGTCTGCGAGGTCACCGCCTGAACTACTCGGCCGCCTGGGCCTCCGGGGGCCTCGGCTTCAGGTGCACCAGCATGTTGAGGAGCGCCCGGTCATGGAGCACGACCATCCGCTCCTTCGGGTGCAGCCAGCTCGACGCCTCGTCGATGGTTTCCGCATCCACGAGCTTGGCTTCGGCCAGGGCGCGCTCGGTTTCGATGACGCCGCGCTTGCGGGGAGGGGAGCTCGGCAGCATCTCGCAATGCCTTTCCCGCAGGTTCTCGTCCGCGTAGAGCGCCTTGAGGCCGTCCTCGTCGTCGAAGCCGAAGGCGGCGTTGCGGATCTGCAATTCATTGGCCCGGGTGGCGATCGCCGGAGGCTGGCTCTCTTCGGGCGTCATGAGAAGCCCGATCCGCTTCAGGGCAAGGCCCGCTCCAAGCTGGCCGCTGAGCCAGGACAGGGGGATGGCCAGAAGCAGACCCAGGATCGTGGGCGACATCCACAGGAAGAGGGACGTGGCGATCATGAAGGCCGAGAGGCCTGCCAGCACGCCCAGCACCGTGTGGGCGCGGTGGCGACGCACGATGTCCTTGAACGGAATCGAGCCGTCGTCGCGGCGCTGGGGCTGCCAGCCCGTGTCGCGGCCGAGCAGGATCTGGAAGACCGATCCCGACTGGATCAGCATCAGGATCGGGGCCAGCAGGGCCGACAGGAACATCTCGATCAGGGAGGACAGGACCAGTCGGATGCCCCCGCCCGAGGCGCAGCGGTCGGCGCGGCGCAGGAGCATCAGGATCAGGCCGAAGATCTTCGGCGCCAGCAGGATTCCCATGGTCAGGGCGAACAGCGCCAGGGCTCGCTCGGGGTCGAACCGGGGCCAGATCGGGTAGAGCCGGAAATCACGGGCGAAATATTCCGGCCGGATATAGGTGGTCTGCAAGACCAGCGCGATACCGACGATGAGCTGGAACAGCCAGAACGGCGAGGCCAGGTAGGACATGATGCCGGTGGCGAAATGCTGCCGGGTCGGCAGCTTCAGGCCCTTGGCGGTGATCACGCGCATGTGCTGGAGGTTGCCCTGGCACCAGCGCCGGTCCCGGGCCGAGAGGTCGATGAGGGAAGGAGGGCTCTCCTCGTAGGACCCCTGGAGATCCGCCAGCATGTACACGTCCCAGCCGGCGCGCCGCAGGAGAGCCGCCTCGACGAAGTCGTGGCTGAGGATATGGCCGCCGAAGGGCGGCTTGCCCTTCAGGTCGGGAAGGCCGCCCTGTTCGGCGAAGGCCCTGGTGCGGATGATCGCGTTATGGCCCCAGTAATTGCCGTCCCGCCCCATCCAGACCGCGAGGCCCATGGCGATGACCGGACCCGTCACCCGGGCCGCATATTGCTGGAGCCGGGCGAAGAAGGTGTTGCGGTTGATGATGAGCGGCAGCGACTGGATGATGCCGGCATCCGGATCGGCCTCCATGGCGGCCGCGAGGCGCACGATGCATTCGCCGGTCATGAGGCTGTCGGCGTCGAGCACGAGCATATGCTCGTAATGGCCGCCCCAGCGAGAGACGAAATCGGCGATGTTGCCGGCCTTG
>DASQTM010000395.1:0-3444 GCA_035641875.1 Microvirga sp.
CCCGAGGAGCCAATCGAATGCACCAGCCTTGACAGATTCCCCTTCATACAAGTGACGTCGCCAGCTCTCGATGATCACCTGCGCCTCCCGGAGTGAGAAGAAGATCTCGCCGTCGAGCAGCTCGTCTCGGAGCCACCTCGGTCACGCCGATCGAGCGGATCGCCTCCGCAACGGACCGCCCCTGCGCCGTCAGAACCTCCACCTGTCGCAGCTTCGCGACGATCGCCTCAGCCGTGTGCCTCTTCCTCACCATCGATCCGTCCTCCAAATGGCTCAGAGCCATACCTCAGGGGGGACCACTTCAAAGGGGGCAGACCAGTCGAGGCGAGAACGATCTCCAGCGCCCGGATGAACGGCCAGGAACTGAGATGGGGTCGGTGCAACGCGCCCACGTCAGCCTCCCACTGAGAGGCGTGTCATGCTGGAGCTAGGGCTTGTCTTCATGTCGGGAGGCGGCCAGGGCGGGCCTTGCCTCACTGATGCGGCTCCAAGAGGCCGCCCCCGACATGCCGTCCGTGGGTGAACCGCTACGCTGAGGCCCGTCCGGGTGCCGCAGCGATCCTCGCGGCAAGCTGGTCAGGTGGTGGCATCGGGACCTCCGATCCGGAAGCCTTGCCGGTCTACCTAGCTCCGGCATGCTGCCGCAAGGGGAAGCGGCAAGGGATAGATTTGCTCGCTGCCCGGCGCTGTCAAGCACAGGCGTCCTCGCCCGAGCCGGGCCACGTCGCGCAGTCGGCCTGTTGGTCAGGGCGGAGATGGCCCAAAGGCTATTTTTCTCTCGGAGGCGCGCCAACGGGCCTTCGATCTGGGGAATGTCGGCTTAGGGCGCGGGCTGGGCGGGCCAAAGCCTTTCGCGCCGCCCTCGACCTCGTGAGCCAGGCGAGCCGTCCGGCGGATTGAGCGGGCTGAAAGCGACCTCCGGCTCCGGCTGTTTCCTCATATCGCCGTCTCCAATCGTGCGCTAACGTTGCGTTGCCGACCATCGGGGAACGATGGCCGCATCGGGGAGGAATGTCATGACGCCCAAGATTCTGCGGGCGCTGCCGGCTCTCATGCCGGCGGCCGCCCTCGCCCAGGACAAGAAGGTACGCATGCAGATGGCCGGCGCCTATCCGAGCGCCATGCCGAGCCTCGGGCAGGGGCAGCTCTACACGGCCGATCGCATCCGCAAGCTGTCGGCCGGGTCGGTCGAGGTGCGGTTCTTCGAGGCGGGCGCGCTGATCCCGGGCTCGCAATACCTCGATGCGATAGGGGCCGGAACCCTCGATTCGGCCTGGACCAGCCTCGGCTTCTTCAGCGGCAAGGAGATCGCCCTTACCCTGTACAGCACGGTGCCGTTCGGGCCCGATCTCGGCGAGTACCTCGCCTGGATGCGCTTCGGCGGCGGCGAGCAACTGATGAAGGAGCTGCTCGCCAAGTACAATGCCGAGGTCCTGCTGTGCGGCGTCATCGCACCCGAGGCGTCGGGCTGGTTCCGCAAGGAGATCAAGTCGCTCGACGACCTCAAGGGCCTCAAGATGCGCTTCTTCGGCCTCGGCGCCAACGTCATGCAGAAAATGGGTGTCCAGACGCAGAACCTTCAGCCGGGGGAGATTTTCCAGGCGCTGCAGCTCGGCACGATCGACGCGGCCGAGTTCTCGATGCCCGCCATGGACCTGACGCTCGGCTTCCACCAGGTCGCCAAGCACTACTACTTCCCCGGCTGGCATCAGCAGGCGACCCTGACCCACCTCCTGATCTCGAAGCAGAAATGGGCGGAGCTCTCGGAGACGCAGAAGGAGATCGTTAAGGCCGCCTGCGACCAGACCATTCTCCACCTCTACGCCGAGGGCGAGGGGATCCAGGCCAAGGCGCTGAAGGACGTCCAGGCCAAGGGCGTGACGCTGCATTTCTGGCCGAAGGACATCATGGACGCCTATCGTAAGGCGTGGACCGAGGTCGTGGAGGAACAGAGCGCCAAGAGCCCCGATTTCAAGAAGGGCTGGGATTCGCTGTCGAGGTTCCGCGAAGAATACAAGATCTGGCGTCAGCACGGATATCTACAGTAAATCCTGCCGATCGGGCGCCCCCGAGGAAGTCCGGGGCGCCCTTTCCCGTCGCGCGGCATCATCCGCCAGGGGGCTCGAACGTGGGCGCGCTCCTCGCCCTTAGCGACGCTATCAAATGGCTACTCGAGAAGATCGCCTTCGCGTCGGGCTGGCTACTCGTCGTGCTGATGACGATCACCTGCATCGACGTCGTCGGGCGCAAGCTCGGCATCCCCATTCCGCTCACCAAGTTCCAGGAGCTGGAATGGCACATGCACACCGCGATCTTCTCGCTGTGGATGGGCTACAACTACACGATCAACGCTCATCCGCGCGTCGATTCTTACACTGAGACACTGCGGTACCGGACAAAGGCCTGGATCGAGCTCGCCGGCTGCCTGGTGTTCGCCATCCCCTACTTCTACCTGATGGTCCGGTACGGCTGGGACTTCGTCGCGACCTCCTACCTCCAGAACGAGCGCTCGGAGAACGCGATCGGGCTTGAGAACCGGTGGTTCATCAAGGGGGTGTTCTATCTCGGCCTGTGGCTCGTTCTCCTCGGCATCGTCAGCGTGCTGCTGCGCCTGGTCGTGTTCCTGTTCGGCCGGCGCAGCCAGGAAGAGGTCGACCTGCAGATCGGCCATGCCGAGCTCGAGGCTTAAGGCGCGGGCGATGGAGGACTGGCTCGCCGACAATCTCGCGCTGATCATGTTCATCGCGATGTTCTTCGTCATCTTCTGCGGCTATCCGGTCGCTTTCGTGATGGGGGGCACGGGGCTGATCTTCGCCTTCATCGGCTCGGCTCTCGGCGTCTTCCCGCTCAACAGCCTGTCGAACATCCTTTTGCGGATGTGGGGCGGCGTCGCAGTCGATCCGGTGCTGGTCTCGATCCCGATGTTCATCTTCATGGGCTCGATCCTCGAGCGGTCGGGCTCCGCCAAGGACATGCTGCTCGCCACCGAGATCCTTCTGAAGCGGGTGCCGGGCGGGCTGGCAGTTGCCGTGATGGTGATGGGGACGATCCTCGCCGCGCCGATCGGCGTCGTGGGCGCGGCGGTCGTCCTCCTGTCGCTGATCGCGCTGCCGCAGATGCTGCACGCGGGCTACGACAAGCAGCTCGCCGTCGGCACAGTGGCCTCGGCCGGGACGCTCGGCATCCTGATCCCGCCGGCCATCATGCTGGTGGTGATGTCGGAGATGCTCAACACCTCGGCCGGCGCGCTATTCGCGGCCGCGACGGTGCCCGGCTTCCTCCTGTCGGGCCTCTACCTGATCTACATCGTCGCCACCGCGATCCTGCGGCCCTCGCAGGCGCCCCGGCTGCCGGCCGACTTCGGGCCGCAGACGCCGGCCGAGTACTGGCGCACGATGGCGCGGGGGCTGTTCCCGATGACCTTCCTGATGGTGGTCGTGCTCG
>DASQTM010000396.1:0-3570 GCA_035641875.1 Microvirga sp.
ATCTTATCACCATGACCTTATGCCTATCCTGGCGTCCGAAGCCGGGGACAATCCGCCGCGACGCCGCGACACGCTGCCCCGCGGCTTGGGACGGATCGGGCGTTCCCAGCCGGAACGGCCGGGGAGGGCCCTGGTCCGAGATCGGCACGGCCAAGCTGAAACGGGTGGAGCCCTCAAGCCGTTGTTCCGGGAGCGATCGCCTTCCTGATCGAAATCGATTGATGGAGAATGGATATGCGCATGCATCTGAAACTGATCCTCGCTGCCGGCCTGATAGCTGCCCCGACCCTTGCGGTCGCGCAATCGGGCGGCGCAGCCGCCGGCGCTGCGGCAGGCGGGGCCGCCGGTGCGATTGTCGGGGGTCCGGTGGGCGCTGCCGTGGGCGCAGGCGTCGGCGGCGCGGCCGGGGCGGCTTCATCCGACCAGAAGAACGTGACGATCGAGCACCGCAACGTCGAATCGACCGGCACCGTCGGCTGCTCGACCCAGACGAAGCAGACGAGCGATTCGGCCACGGGAACGACGACCACCCAGCAGCGGACCAATTGCTGAGCCTTCCTGGGCGGCAGGACGAGCCCGCCGCCCGACACCCCTCCACACGCCCGGTCAGCCTTCCCTCCCGTTGATTTCGCCAGAGCGAGGGCTCGCCCGAACGGCCGAGACTCGTCACGCGCCACAGATTTAGTTTGGGGCAGGTGTTCGACACCGCCCGGCAGGCTCTTGCGCTCCCTTTGTGTCCAACCTAGGCTTAGCGCCAATCAAAAACGGGTAAGCCACGTCCAAGAGGGCTGCAGGGAGAAGACGTTTGGGAGCGGAGATCCGTGGCGCACGGCATGATCTTTCCATCAGGGCTTCAGATGGACCTCCCGGGCAGGGAGAAGTAAGGCTTTCCGCCCCTGACCGGTCGAGGGAAGCGGTCGCGTGACGCTCGTTCTTGACAAGGTGAGCAAGGCGGTCGGCGCTGAAACCCACATCCGGGACGTGTCGCTGACCCTGGAGCGCGGCTCGCTCAACGTGCTGCTCGGCGCGACGCTGGCCGGCAAGACCTCGCTCATGCGGCTCATGGCCGGCCTCGATGCGCCCTCCGGCGGCCGCGTTCTGGTCGACGGCAAGGACGTGACGGGCTGGCCCGTGCAGCGCCGCAGCGTCGCCATGGTCTACCAGCAGTTCATCAACTACCCGTCCCTGTCGGTCTACGAGAACATCGCCTCGCCCCTGCGGGTCGCCGGTCTTCCCGGGAGCGAGATCAAGGCGCGGGTCCAGGAGGCGGCGCGGCTCCTCAAGCTCGAACCCTATCTGGAGCGCAGGCCCCTCAATCTTTCCGGCGGGCAGCAGCAGCGCACCGCCATCGCGCGGGCCCTGGTGAAGCGCGCCGACCTCGTCCTGCTCGACGAGCCCCTGGCCAACCTCGATTACAAGCTGCGCGAGGAACTGCGCGAGGAGCTGCCGCGGGTCTTCGCGGCCTCCGGCGCCATCTTCGTCTATGCCACCACGGAGCCCTCCGAGGCGCTGCTTCTCGGCGGCAACACGGCGACCCTGTTCCAGGGCCGCGTCACCCAGTTCGGCCCGACGCCCCAGGTCTACCGCCAGCCGCAGGACATCACCACGGCGCGGGTCTTCTCCGACCCGCCGCTCAATACCCTCACGGCCCGCAAGGCCGGCGGCGCCATCACCTTGAGCGCCGGCGAACAGGGGCGCGCCGCCGGCGTGTTCAGCGCCGTCCCGGATGGGGAATATACGGTGGGGTTCAGGGCGCATCATCTCGGCCTCGAGCCGAAGAGCGGCGATGAGATCGCCATTCCCACCACCGTGTCGGTGGCCGAGATCACCGGCTCCGAGAGCTATGTCCACGTGGATGCGCGCGAGCACCGATTCGTCGCCCTCGTTCCGGGCGTGAAGCGCCTGGAGCCGGGGTCCCAGGTGACGGCCTATCTCGATCCGCGCCACCTCTTCCTGTTCGACGGAGGCGGGCGACTCGTCGCCGCCGACCGGTCGCAGAAAGCCGCGTGAAGGAACAGGATCCATGGCGCGCATCAATCTCGACCATCTCGCCCATGCCTATCGGCCCAACCCGCAGGGGCCGCAGGACTATGCGCTCAAGGAAATCAACCATGTGTGGGACCAGGGCGGCGCCTATGCGCTGCTCGGCCCCTCGGGCTGCGGCAAGACCACCCTTCTCAACATCATCTCGGGGCTCGTGCGCCCGACCCGCGGCCGCATCCTGTTCGACGACCGGGATGTGACGGACCTGCCCACGGAGGCGCGCAACATCGCGCAGGTGTTCCAGTTCCCGGTGGTCTACGACACCATGAGCGTGCGCGAGAACCTGGCCTTCCCGCTCAAGAACCGGCGCGTCCCGCGGGACCGGACGGCCCAGCGGGTGGAGGAGATCGCGCGGCTTCTCGATCTCACCCGGGTGCTGGACCGCAAGGCGAGCAACCTCACGGCCGACATGAAGCAGAAGATCTCCCTCGGGCGCGGCCTCGTGCGCGCCGACGTGGCGGCGATCCTGTTCGACGAGCCGCTCACGGTGATCGACCCGCACCTGAAGTGGCAGCTTCGCTCCACCCTGAAGGAGATCCACCGGGCGCTGGACATCACCATGATCTACGTGACCCACGACCAGACCGAGGCGCTCACCTTCGCCGACAAGGTGGTGGTCATGCATGACGGGGCGGTGGTGCAGACCGGCACGCCGGACGAGCTGTTCGAGCGTCCCGCCCATACCTTCGTGGGGCATTTCATCGGCTCGCCGGGCATGAACATCCTGCCCTGCCGGGTGGAGGGAGCGACGGCGTTCATCGGCAGCGAGCCCGTTGCCCTGCAGCGCGCCTACCGGGCGCTGCCGCAGACCGAGCGGATCGAGCTCGGCATCCGGCCGGAATTCGTGCGCCTGCAGCACAAGGGATCCGGGCTGCCCGTGCGGGTGAAGCGCATCGACGATATCGGACGCGCGCGCATCGCCCGGGTGGAGATGGCGGGCCGCGCCCTTGCGGCCAGCGTGCCGGAGGACATGGTGATCGACGGGGACGAGGCTGGGCTCTCCATCGACGCCCGTCACGTGCACATCTACGCCGACGGCCACCTGATCGCGGGCGAGCCGCCGGGAGGGCAGGCGCGATGACCAAGACCCTCAACAACAAGGCCTGGTTCCTGGTCCTGCCGGTCTTCGCCATCGTGGCCTTCTCGGCGGTGCTGCCGCTCATGACCGTGGTGAACTATTCGGTGCAGGACACCTTCGGCAACAACCAGTTCTTCTGGAACGGCGTCGCCTGGTTCCAGGATCTGCTCGATCCGTCCAAGGAGCTTGGCGGGCGCTTCTTCGACTCCTTATGGCGAACGCTCCTGTTCTCGGCGATCATTCTCCTGATCCAGGTGCCGCTCGGCATCGCGGTGGCGCTGGCCATGCCGCGGGAGGGCTGGACGGTGGCGCTCTGCCTCGTCCTCATGGCGCTGCCGCTGCTGATCCCGTGGAACGTGGTGGGCACGATCTGGCAGGTTTTCGCCCGCGGCGACATCGGCCTCCTCGGCTGGGTGGTGAACCATCTCGGCATCGACTACAACTATACG
>DASQTM010000397.1:0-3360 GCA_035641875.1 Microvirga sp.
CTGCCGCACGCGGATCAGCAGACTGGCGGCAGCCTCAAACAGATAGGTTCGCATCAGCCGATCGCCTCGCCGGGAGATCCCGCCGCTCCGGTCCGTCTCACCCGATTGATGTCGCGCCGGCGTGAGGCCGAGATAGGCCCCCACAGAGCGGGAGCGGCGGAAGTGTTCGGGTGCCTCAATTGCTGCGGCAAAGCTGGTGGCGACGATTACGCCCACTCCCGGGCAGGTCATCAACAGACGACAGGTCGCATCACCCTTGGCGAGGCTGATCAGTCGCCTGTCGAGCACCGCAACCTGCTCCCGCACGGCCTGCCACGCGGCAAGGAGTGGATCAACGATGGCGGCCAGCGAGGGACGCTCCTTGAGGAGCTCCCGCACCCGGATCGCAAACGGGTGGCCCGCTCCCTTGCCGGCCATGAGGCCGAAGGTCTTCAAGATGCTGCGGATCTGATTCGAGAGGTCGACGGACACGCCCTTGAGCTGGGCGCGGGCGCCAACCAGATGGCGCACAGCATGGGCCGCGAAGCTCTTCACACGCGCCTCCCGGTAGCAGCCCGTGCGCACGAGCTGGGCCAGGGTCTCGGCGTCATTCGCGTCCGTCTTGTTGCGCTGGAGTGTCGTCGCGGCCCGGGCATGCCGGGCCTCAAGGCAGACGACGGGCAGGCCGGCTGCCCTGAGGCCGTGATAGAGCCAGGGTGTCAGGAAGCCGGTCTCGAGGCCCACGCGAACGAGCTCGGGCGCGTGGCGGCGCAGGGCAGCGGCAAGAGCCTCCGGATCACTCGCTCGCTTGCCACGCCAAACCGTGTGGCCAGCCTCGTCAACGACATGAAGAGCGGTCTGATTGTTAGAGACGTCGAGGGCAGCGTAATGCGGCATGGGACTCTCCAGCAGAGGTCAGGACGAGGTCATCAGACCTCATCGCTCCCCGCCGAGCATCACTGCCGTGCCAGACCCTACGGGTCGCGATCACCGCATGTGCAAGGATTCGAACCTTGGACCCGCTGATTAAGAGTCAAGTATCCGCACCTGCACCGTGATGGACGGCGATGCCCTGAGTTGCACAAATCCTTACCTCATCTTGTTTCCAGGTGGCTGCTCATTCCTCGCTGTAGCTCTCGTTGCATTTTTCTGGCTACCTATTACAGATCCAGGTAGCCAATTGAGAGCTCTCCGCCGATGCCCTCCTGCAAGCTCACTAAGCGCACCATCGATACCCTCCCCTCCCCGGCTGGCGCCGATCAGATCTGGTGGGACGAGGATCTCAAGGGCTTCGGCCTCAAGCTCACCCCCGCCGGCCGCAAAGTCTTTCTCGTCCAGTACAGGCCGGCCGGCGACCGTTCCAACCCGCGCAAGTTCACCATTGGCGAGTACGGGTCGGTGACCCCCCACCAGGCCCGTTGAACCGCCCCGGGTTTGTCGGAGGCTCCTACTCCTGAGAGGATGGAGCCATGACGAAGCGAACACCCCCTTATTCGCCTGAGGTCCGCGAGCGTGCGGTTCGGATGGTTTTCGACCACCAGGGCGAGCACGCCTCGCAGTATGAGGTGATCCGCTCGATCGCACAGAAGATCGGTTGCTCGGGCGAGACGCTGCGCAACTGGGTCCGACAAGCCGAGCGCGACCAAGGCCTGCGGGCCGGGCCGACCGCGGACGAGCGCGAGCGCATCAAGGCGCTCGAGCGGGAGAACCGCGAACTGCGCCAAGCCAACGAGATCCTCAGGAAAGCCAGCGCCTATTTTGCCCAGGCGGAGCTCGACCGCCGGTCCAAGCCATGATCGCCTTCATCGACACCCACCGTGACGTCTACGGGGTCGAGCCGATCTGCAAGGTCCTGCCGATCGCCCCCTCGACGTATCACGCCCATGCCGCCCGGCGGGCCGACCCTGAGAAGCTGTCTCGCCGCGCCAAGCGCGATGAGGTCCTGAAGGTCGAGATCCGACGGGTGTTCGAGGAGAACTTTCGGGTCTACGGCGTGCGCAAGGTCTGGCGGCAGCTCGCCCGCGAGGGCATCGCGGTGGCGCGCTGCACGGTGGCGCGGCTGATGCGGGCCTTGGGCCTGCAGGGTGCCGTCCGGGGCAAGCCGGTGCGGACCACGATCAGCGACAAGGCTGTCCCGTGCCCGCTCGACCGCGTCAACCGGCAGTTCCGGGCACCGCGGCCGAACGCCTTGTGGGTCAGCGACTTCACCTATGTCGCGACCTGGTCGGGCTTCGTGTACGTCGGCTTTGTGATCGATGCCTACGCCCGCCGCATTGTGGGCTGGCGGGTGTCGCGTACCGCGCACGCCGGCTTCGTGCTCGATGCGCTCGAGCAGGCCCTCCATGAACGGCAGCCCATCCGGCGAGCCGGCCTCATCCACCATAGCGATCGAGGAGTCCAAGGCGGATTCAAGCGGTCGTCGCAACACCCTGAAGTCGGAGGTTGCGATGAGCATTCGAAAGCGGCGGTCGGATCGGTCTGGACGAGCGCCGTTACCGTCACCGGGTCGGCCACCTGTGGCGGGACGCGATGAACGGAGTCGGTTCTGGTTAGCGATCGCAGCTGGGATGAGCAGCGAGGATGCTGCGGCCGAGGCAGGTGTGTCGCAGCCTGTAGGAACCAGATGGTTCCGAAAGGCAGGCGGCATGCCACCCGCGATGTTCAGATCCTCGGCGAAGCCGCTCTGCGGGCGGTATCTGTCATTGGTGGAGCGCGAGGAGATTGCGCTTCTCCGGGTCCAGGGCCATTCCATGCAGGAGATCGGGCGCCGGCTTGGTCGATCCGCCTCGACGATCTCCCGTGAGCTGCGGCGCAACGCAGCCACCCGCAGCGGTGGACTGGAGTATCGCGCGACGACCGCCCAGGGGCATGCCGAGCGATCGGCCCGTCGCCCGAAACCCACGAAGCTTGCCCTCAACGCGACCTTGCGCACTTATGTGGAGGAGCGATTGGCGGGCGTCGTCGTCGCGGCGAGCGGCGTTCCCATTCCCGGTCCTGCCGTGTCCTGGAAGGGCCGCCGGCATGGCCAGAGACAGGATCGGCGATGGGCCAGGGCCTGGAGCCCGGAACAGATCGCCCGGCGCTTGCCGATCGACTTCCCGGACGACAAGACCATGCGCATCAGCCACGAAGCCATTTATCAGGCCCTCTTCGTCCAAGGCCGAGGAGCGCTGCGCCGCGAACTCACGGCCTGCTTGCGAACAGGGCGGGTGTTGCGAGTGCCAAGGGCGCGCGTCCGCAGGCGCGGCAAGGGGTTTGTCTCGCCCGAGATCAGGATCAGCCAGCGTCCTGCCGAAGCGGCCGATCGGGCGGTGCCAGGGCACTGGGAAGGCGACCTCATCCTTGGCCTCGGCAGCTCGGCGATCGGAACGCTGGTTGAGC